>JAGLXC010000033.1 GCA_023133095.1 Gammaproteobacteria bacterium
GCCAATGAGTCATGCCCAAAAATTTAGTAATGCTTCGCCAGTAATTTGCAAATATTATGTATAATTTAGCAATATTTTAAATTTTGTGCATATTTTACTTAGTTCACCGAGAATCGCTGTGTTTGTATGATTAGACTTGAATGGTAATAAATACCCAGATAGCCTGTAATAGCCTACGACTGAAAGAACATGGGCGGCAGATTGTTCATCATCTACGATAAGCCCTTGATTTTTAAGCAAACGCAGTTGCTGTTCTACTGTAAGAGCTTGTTTTGAGTATTTATACATAGAAAACCCGCCGAGGTGCGCATCGTTGAGTGGCGTGGCGGGCATGGTTAGCTGTAAGTATAGCCCGATTTGCCAAAAATGCAATCATTTTTTGCTTTTTGTGTTGAGAAACCACCAACAGCGTGTTGGTACCTGATTTGGGGCGCAATATATGCGCCAGTATCAATATTAGCAATTGCGACACAGCTTGTGCCGCAATTAGGGTTCTGCTCATTAATCTAGCTCCTTGGTGACATTAAAATTTTGGCCAACAACTTGTTGCCCAATTAGCTTATATAGGTATTGTATAGGAGTTTGCTCAGGAAGCTCAAATATTTTGGTATCTGGGGCGAAATATTTCTTATTGGGCAGATAAGGAAGCAGGTTAAAGCTACCATCTTTGGTGATGGTTAGGTATAATTGTTGGTACATGTTAAATCTCCATAAAGCTTATAAATATAGGTCAATTATACCGGTTTTACGGGATATGTCAAACGTCCCGATACGAAATCGTATCGGGGGTATGGTGGTTATTTAGGCGGGAGCAGTAGAGCTCCAGAGTATTATTTTACCCTTTTGAGACCCATAAAATAATATATGGATACCGGCATGCCGCATCAACCATGCTGCGGTGATTAGCTGATTTTATTTGCATGCAAAACGAGTTATCTTACTGAAAAACAAGAAATATATTTTGAAATATGATATTATTTTTCTAGTTTGTTACTTAGGAAGCAAGTTATGCAATCTGATCCATTGTTCCGATCTCACTCATCGCAGGGAGCGATCCTCACTGCTATTGATGCTGGTACAAACACTACCTCCAAAAAATGGTCATTAGATGAAAGATCAAGCAAAATAGCCGTTATATTACGCCTATCTATAAGGGGTGTAAAAACATAACAAATCCATAGGGGAAAATAGGAGAAACTTATGAAAGAGCTGTATTCAAAAATTTTACATGGAAGACAAGTAAAAATATTTGTTGATGATGAAGGTCTAATAAGATCTCAGGTTGATGGGCACGATGTTGCTATCAAGGGCCTAGGCCAGGCAAAAGTTGATATCAACAATGAAGCAGAAGTTCAATCACTCAAAAGTAAAATTGTGAAGCGCAAGATTATTTTGCAAGGGCAGGTTCTAGAAGTAGAGGAGAGAGAGCTTGGTGGCTGGGGAGATGAAGTACATAGTGGCACTCAAAACAAACAGGATGAAATATCAGGTACTTATTACTGGGTAAAAGAAATATTTAACCTACCTATACTTGGAAGGAATGAAAGAGCTGAAGCCATAGCAACAGCTTGTAAAAATGTTGATTATGGATTGATGACCAATCCAGTTACTAACCAAGGAAGACATTTTAATGTACATGAAGTTAGTGGCAAATCTATATTTTCAACAACACCTGGCGGAAGAGAATGTGACTCAAGAATAATATATGCATTACAATCTTTTGAAAATGCAATTATGCTACGTAGACCAGGGAATTTATCAGATCCTTATGAAGAGCTAGGCAAAGGTCTTCATTCTCTGCAAGATGTTTTCGCCCATGATGATGCTTATGTAAGCTCTAAAGATTTCAAGTCTCTTGGGAAAATGAAAAGCGCTGTTAGCCATATATGTAGAGGAAACTTTTTTTATTATCATACAAACAAAGTTGGTAAAGAATCTGATAATCCTTTCCATATTAGGCGAGGGTATTTTAGAGATTATGACGATCTGGATGACGGTAGTTGTGAATCTGTTCAAACAAGCAGATATTATGATACGAAGGCTGCTACCTATATTTATTTCACAATGTTTTTTATTGCGACAGCCAAAGATAAAACTAAAATAGATCAAAGCATTGCTCGTTTAAATCATTTATTGGCGAAAACTCCGGTTGTTTTTCATAAATTAGAAGGGTTTTTGCAAGCTTTCAAAGGAGCAGAAAGAAATCTTGCAGCACTTACCTATGAACCTTTGGAGTGTGATAGAAGCGAGTTACCTCCTACAGCAGAACAATACCCAGGGTTAACCAAAATACTAAGGTTTGGCTATCATCCTGTACTTACAGAAGAACAACGGCCTGCGTTACCACCTAGCATCGAGCATGCAGGGTGTAATGTTCCAGAGTATGAAGCATATTTGGACTTTTATCATTTAAGTGCTTTCCTTGCAGAAGATAACATACCAAAAAATTTATTAACAACGGTAAGCGCAAAAGATACAAATCTTTTAGAAGAATGGATTAGCATCCTAAATAAATACGGCTTTGAAAGAAAAGAAACAAGAGAAGATTGCATTTCTATTGCCCCACATTTACAATCTGAAGTTATCCGACGTATCCTAGCAGAACGTGATGCTAATCTTGCTTTTATAAATAATATGTTAACCGGTCTTATCGAATTGATTAAACCAAGTAAAGATGACATGCTAGAAGATCTTATTTATTATTCTCATTTAGAACGTCTTATTAATAATATTAAAAAATATCAAGTTGATGCCAGTAATATAATTTTTGTTGAAGCGAATTATCTATTAGGAGTTTTTTGTCAAGGCCGATATTTTTTAAAGAAAGCACAAACTGCTTATGAGACTGCTTTAGATGTGTTTGAAAAATTAGATGGAACGCAGCAAAGACAAAGCCAACTTCTAATAAAAAGAAATATTTTATTTAAACTAGGTAGTTTATCATTTGATCAACATGATGATTATCCAAGAGCTAAGGAAAGATTAGAACAAGCGCTTGAATTACATAATTTGCTTTTCTCTGATGATGAAAAAATGAAATGGGACATACAAAGGCATATTGGTGCTGCAAATATACATTTAAGATCTTGGGGGTTAGCAATAAATACATTTAGAGATATAATAGAAGAGATCGGTGTTGAAAAAAAGCTCAGAATTTTTTCTCCTACTGATATCGATGAAAGTAATTGGGATGAAATGTTGCACTATTGTATGTGCTTAATAGATATAGCATTTGTTAAAGCTTACCAAGAAAATTATGAAGAAGTAATATGCATACTAGAAGAAAAAGTTCTAAAATATTTAGAGTCCGAAAATATGCAGCGTTATAAACAGACAGACGAACGTATTTTTCTCAAATTGTGTTTGGCTAAATTAGCCTTAGGCAAAGCATATCATAGAAAAAATAATTTGGAAGGTGCAGGTAATCAATTTGAGTTTCTTGTTAATAAAATTGACCTCTCTAAATACCCCTCTTTGCTTGCAGAATATATACACAGCTGTTATAAACTTGCTTTAATAGAACAAACACGTGGAAACCCACAAAAAGCAATAGATTGTTTAAATAAAGCTTTAGCAACAAAGGAAACAATCAATTCAGATGGTTTATTCTTAAAAGAATCTCAACAGCTTTATGATGAGCTTATAAGCACTACAGCAATTCCCGCTGAAAAGCATTCAGAATCAGTTGTTATAGTTAGCGACCCAAATCAGATTCATCCAGGGTTACAGCATCAGATAATTCGTGGTGATGGTGACTGTTTGTATAGAGCTGTAACATGTTATCTTACTCATGGTGAAGATGTGGAATTTTTACGTGAGAGAGTAGCTGCAAATCTCAAAGAAAACGCTGCACGGCTTGGAGGATTTGCTCCTTTGGCTGATAGACAAACTTTGCAAGAATATATAAACAATATAAGAAGTACTCATGCGTGGGCAAACAACTTAGAAATAAATATATTGATGCGTTTGTTAAATAGTCCAATAGTTATTATTGGCCCAGAAGGAACGGTAAGAAACATTGATGAAACTAACCAACACCAAAGCGATCCCATATTCATCTACTATAATGATCGTGATCATTACGATGTTCTTTTCCTACGTGATGGATTCGATGGTAGAACTGTTTTGGGTGAAATATTGCAGCCTGCCCATCGTAGTGAAGATCTTTCAGCGGGAACTGCTGTAAGCACTGCACATATAGAAGAGGGAACCTCTCCTCATCCTTAAACTTGTAGATTTTGAAAATTATTTTTAATATTTGAGGATATAATATGCTAGGTCCATTAATGATCGGTATTGCGTCAACAGAATTATCACCGAAAGAGCGAGAATTACTTCAGTCTGAGCAAGTGTGTGGAGTCATCTTATTTACAAGAAATTACAAAACTTCTGAACAACTTATTGATCTAATACTAGAAATTCAGAAAACAAGAAAAGCGGTATTTCCCAATGAAAAATTGCTTATTGGTGTAGATCAAGAGGGCGGAAACGTACAAAGGTTCCAGGGAAATCATTTTACACGCTTGCCTAAAAGTTCTGATTTAGGCAAGTTATATGAACTTAAACCGCAAAAAGCAATCGCTTTGGCAGAAAAAATTGGTTGGGTAACTGCAATAGATTTGGCTGTTGTGGGAATAGATTTTAGTTTTTCCCCTGTGGTGGATTTAGGGCAACCAGGAACGTTGCCATATGAAAGTGATAGAGCATTCCATAAAGATCCTAGAGTTGTTGAAATTTTGGCTGAAGCCTACATAAAAGGAATGAAAAAAGCTGGGATGTTGTCAATAATAAAGCATTTTCCTGGACATGGAACTGTTAAGGGTGATTCTCATTGTGTTTTACCTAAATGTGACAGAACTATGAGTGATGTCAAAGATCATGATATGTTGCCTTTTGCTAATCTTATTAAGCAAGATCTAGTTTTCGGCCTAATGTGTGGACATCTTTTGTTTCCTAACATAGATTCGGATATTGTTAGTTATTCAAAGTTTTGGCTTCATGAAATATTGCGAAAAGATTTAAATTTTGATGGATGTATTTTTAGCGATGCTTTTGAAATGCACGCAGCATCAAGCTGGGCTGATGATCCTTGCAAAAGAATTGAACAAAATCTGCTGGCAGGATGTGATGTAATACCTATATGTCACGGTTACACTGATGATTACCACACTATTTCATTTATTATCTCATTTTTGCAGAGATTTCCTATCAATGTAGACGAATCTTTGAAAAGACAGGTAAGAATATCAAATCTGCATTTCACCAAAACACCACAAGTTTGTTTAACTTTATTAGATAGTCCGAGATATAAAATTTTTAAAAGAGAAATAGAAAATTTTTGCGAAATTCTAGCATCCCCTACACAAGCATTGGAAAAATTTGCTTTTGAGGAAATAAAAAATGATGTAGCAAATACGCAAGAGTCTCCGGTAATGAGGTTTTGAAATTAGTTATTGAGGTGATGTCTCATGGGCAAACAATATGCCGGTACTGGTAAGTATAATAACTCCGATACTGGTCAGTATCGTTTTGATATGACTAGAGGAGGGTGGAGGTGTTGTGGATCTTCGTATGTTATAATATTATACTAATCCATATAATTAAACGAGGAGAATACTATGACGTATCCTAGAACATTTTCTCATATTGGTTTATCTGTTACAGATCTAGATCAAGCCGTTGATTTTTATAGCAAAGTTTTTGGTTGGTATGTAATCATGCCGCCAACAGAGATTAAAGCAGACGATTCAGCTATTGGTTTTATGTGCAATAATGTATTTGGCGAAGGTTGGGAAAAATTTAGAATTGCTCATCTTTCTACTGGCGATAAAATTGGAGTAGAGATATTTGAATTTAAAGATGCTCAAAAACGCGAAAATAACTTTGAATACTGGAAAACTGGTACCTTTCATTTTTGTGTGCAGGATCCTGATATTGAAGGTTTAACAAAGAAGCTTGTTGAACATGGTGGTAAACAGCGTACGCCAGTAATGGAATATTACCCAGGTGAGAAACCTTATCGTATGGTTTACTGCGAAGATCCTTTTGGTAATATTCTAGAAATATATTCACATAGTTATGAATTGATTTATTCTGCAGGGGCCTATAAATAGTAGACAGAACAGGGCAAACATATATGCTCACTATCTCCGATAAACTTTCTTATCGGAGATAGTGGTTTAGGCCAAATTAACAGATTCATCTCTAACTAAAATATCCCTAATCAGAGGGTCAAGCACTCTGTATACACCCTGCGAATCTTTTTCAATATAATCACCAGCCTCTAAAACCTGCAATGCTTTGATTATAGATGGGCCCGCTAGTTTTACTTTTGCTTGCGCAATTTGCCCACTTAGCTCTTTAGTAATGTCCATAGCAATTAGTGTTAAGACTTTAATTTGTCCAGCGCTTAAACGCCTTAAATGATATTGTACGTCTCTTACTCTTTGATCTAAAAATAGATCCCATGCTGTTTTAACAGCAGCTTCATCAGGTGTCTTGTTCTGATTTTCGCATAATCGCCATAGATGAAAACAAAGATTATAAATTCTTTTTGGATGCCGCTCGCTGAATTGCATAATTGCTTGCAATGTGCCTTTCGATAACGATTTGTTAAAGGTCTTTTTAGCTACTTTATTTAGATAACATTCATAACTTTGTGTATCTATTCGATCTAATATAATTCGATCGCAAAGCTCATACAAAGGCATAGAGCTATCATCAAACATTTGTATTAGCATACGACGATTGCTACCTGAAAATATAAAAACAAGTCTTTTTGAATGTTGAGCGAATTGACGTATCGCTGCTCCCAGCTGTTTGCTCTCTTTTAATGATGAAATTTCCTGTATTTCATCGATAAACATAACAGCTGTCTTTTTTTGTTTTTCTAACACATCTTCAATAAGTTGTAAGGCCGTTAAAATATTTTCAGGATGATCATCATTGCTGTCCGGCACTATTTCTAATCCAAACACACCTTTAAATCCTAAAGTCCAACGTTTTTCACCTTTTTTAAAAAAGGATTGTATCGCTGTTAAGATTTTCTCTGGCTTACTAATCAGCTTTTCTAATAAAGATTGTACTGCAATTATGATCTTTTTTTCTACAGCACTTGCTGATAATGCTAAATAACAATTTACCTCTGTATATGGAATATTAATCTGAGCTAGTGTGTTAATAGCTAAACTAGTTTTACCATATCGTCTGGGTGCTAGTAACAGTGTGTGATAACCAGAGTTAATGTTTTTCATAAGCCATGCCATCTGCTCTTCTCTACCAATAAAACTATCCCCTATTGCTAATCCTTGTGGGAAATGGTTTTCTATCATGTTAATTCTCCGCGTATAAACTGTGGTGTTGCTACATTATATTAGCTAACTGGCTAATAGTCAAGCGGCTATTAGCTGATTGGCTAATAGCCTCAATGGCAATCCTTGGGAAGGCTGGATGTGAGCATAAAAAAGAGTGTGTTTGTGAAGGCATATTCGTTATAATATCCCCTATTGTTATTTTTGTTCAAAAGTTATAGCTAAAAATATCAACAAAAAATTAGGATTGCACCAATGTATGTAACTATTAATAACACCAGGCTATTTTTCGATGTCTATGGCTCGAAATTAGACATTACAGCAAAGACCGTTAACGAAAAACCGACCTTAATCGTGTTGCATGGCGGCCATGGTTTTGCTGATCATACCCTTTATGTTGAATTTTGGTCCCAATTTGCAGATATTTCACAGGTTATCTTTTTAGATCAACGCGGTTGTGGTCGTAGTGATACTAGCGAGCCTGATAAGTGGAATTTACAACAATGGGCTGATGATCTACATGAATTTTGCATCACTCTGAATATATCTAATCCGATTATAGCTGGCGTCTCAATGGGCGGCCATGTTATGTGTGAATATATTGATAAACACTATGATTATCCAAGTGGTTTGATTTTCTGCAATACTGAAGCGATGTTTCCGCTTGATATTGTATGCAAGAAATTGAAGAATTTAGGCGGAGATATTCCTGCTAAAGCTTGTTATGATTTCTTCACTAATCCAACCGAAGAAAATTTTGCAGCATATGCTAAATTGTGTATCCCCTTCTACGCCAAAAATGCCTATTCACCCCAGGAACTTAATAGGTGCATAAAACACCTTGAGGTTTTTTTACACTATTGTAAGCAGCAAATGCTAAATTTTAACTATCTGGATAGGATAGATAAAATCCAGTGCCCTACTCTACTGCTAGTTAGCAGCGATAGCCTGCATGTTGTTGAGGCTGCAACTGCAATGGCAGAACAAATTGAGCCTAAATACTTAAATATGGAACTTTTCGAAAACACAGGAGCACCAGTTTACAAAGATAGCCCGGAAAAATCGTATCAAATCGTTAAACAGTTTTTAGAACACTTATAGGAGAAAAATATGCCTTACGCAAATATCGGTGATGTTAAAATATATTATGAGATATATGGTAGTGAATACAAGCTCTTGAAAAACAGCACCCTAAAAAAGCCAACTATTATTGCTATTCATGGTGGCCCTGGAGTTGATCATAATTTTTATGACACTCCATTCTGGGCTGATGCAGCTGAGTTTGCCCAAGTAATCTTAATTGATCAACGCGGTAATGGGCGTAGTATCGATAAAAGCCCAGAACATTGGAATCTAAAACAATGGGCAACGGATATTTATCACTTTTGTGATACATTAGGACTGGAAAAACCGTTTATCCATGGTGTATCTATGGGTGGCTGGGTAGCTCAATTATATGCAAGTATGCATCAAGACCAAGCAGGCGGAATTATTTTAAGTGATACTGAAGCATTCCTTGACATGAAAGCTATTCTAAACGCCTTTGAGATCAAAGGCGGAAAGCAAATAAGGGATATAGCAGAAAAATATTTTTGTACTCCTGATCCAGCGGTGTTGCCACAATATGCAGAAAAATGTCTCCCTTTGTGCTCTAATACCCCAATTCCTCAAGATTGGGGTGACAGAACTATATTCACTCCTGAAGTTAGAGTTCATTTTAAAGATGAACTATTAAGCTTCAATTTGCTTGATGATATAAAAAAGATTGAAATTCCAGTACTCTATCTAACCAATACAACTAATCCTCTACATTTATATAAATCTGCTAAAAAGACTGCTGAAGCTATGGTTAACGCTCCGATTGAGTTTGTGGAGTTTGAAAATTGTGGTTTAGTTGCCATGGATGCTAAGGAAAAAGCATTAAAAATAATTAAATCTTTTGTAGAAAAGCAGTTCAACCCAATTAATGAATAACAACTGATGAGGAAGCTATGCAAGATTTCGTGTTTGAAGTACAAAATTTAGTTGCTGCGGTACAGCAGAATATTCACCTAGTGCTTGGCATTATTGCTATTTTATATCTTATTAACTTAGTGAATGCCCTTTTGGGATATCGACTTAATATTTTAGGCATCTGGCCGCGAAGCTTGCATGGTTTGCCAGGCATTGTATTTTGCCCCTTTTTGCATGGCAACTTTAACCATCTGTTTTTTAACTCAATTCCTCTGTTTATTCTGATGAATATCATTTTATTAAAAGGAAAATTAATTTTTTACAGCGTTACTTTTGCAATTACCATTTTAAGCGGCTTTGCTGTGTGGCTGTTAGGCCGGCCTGCGATTCACGTTGGCGCTAGCAGCTTGATTATGGGCTATTTTGGCTACCTCTTTACTGAAGCCTATTTTCACCCCTCCACTATTACTATAATTTTAGCTATTGTCTGTGTTTATTACTTTGGCGGTCTGATTATTGCAGCTATTATTCCAAACGGAAAACAGAACATATCCTGGGAGGGCCATATTTTGGGCTTAGTCGCTGGATTTATTACAGCCTATTTCTATCCCCTGCTGTTTTGAAAAACATGGCCTTATAGCAGGCTAGATTAGCTCTAAAGCAATTGCAAATGCAATTTCTCCGGGATCTATTACGGTAATTTTGCATTGCTTTTTATATTTTTCTTGTAGTTTGATTTTTAATGGCTTTGCCATGCCCATAAAACAGGTACAACCCATTGTAAATGTATCCACGCCTTTAGTTTCAATTTCTTTGCAAGCAGTTTCATATAACTTTAAAATGGCAAGATCAGGATCTAGCCGAATTTCTCCCGGAAATAAATCGGGAGAATGATCTGCTAACAAAAATTTTTGCGTCAAACCCATCTCCGCTACCATAGGTTCAATGAAAGCGTTGTGTTGTAATTTTCCAGGCAAGACGGTGTAAGCTTTGTCACAAATTTCTGCCGCCACATGAATAGCATATCTTCCTGTGCCCAAGACTGGAATAGAAACTTGTTTACTGGATTCTTTAACTGCAACATCACCAAAAGCAAAAATTATTGCGGCATCTGCACCTCTCTTTTCTGCGACAATAACTTCATCTATAGTAGGCTGAATCACAGCATTGGCATCAGCCTCAGAATTAAGTTCTCTCAAATGCGTGTTGATATAACTCACTATATAACGGTGATTTTGTCCCTGATATCTGTCAAAATCCTTCTGGGTTATGATTTTATGGTTATTGACAGGTACTATAACTGCAATGGTTTTCATCTGGCTCATCCTATTTGTGTTACAATAAAAAATTAGATCTATATTATAATCATTCAGGCTACAGAAAATCCACCTAATTTTTATGGTTCTTCTGCATTGAATACTACCTTGTTCAAGATAGTTTTTGTCTCCAAAGGCTCGCAGATCCTCAGTTGCTGGGTGTAGTAGGACCGCGCCAAGGCAACATCCTGTCGCCTGGCGCTCAATTTTGACATCGTGTCAGATTGCCCCTACATTACCAGACACATCATTAGGAGCTATATCTCTACGGCAAGAAAAAAGGGCATCTCGGTATTATCCGCGATTGAAAAAGCTTTTTTAGGGGCTCCTTTTGTACCAAATTTAACAAAAATTTAATAGGCTTAATGTTACCTTAATAAATAGCTGCTATTATTGCAACAAACGAGTATTTATCTTTTAGATAAATACATGAATGCATCAAGTTAACTAATTTAATAGATTTAACGGGAGACTAATATGCCTAAAAAAACTCCAAACTTTTTCTCGGCCACAGCCACACCTGCCCCCCCAGACTCAGGTGCTCCTTTACAAGAGTTTTTGCGCTTTCCAGAAGGAGAAAAGCCAGATACAAGCGTAATTATTGCATGGTTTCAAGCAAATCTAAACAAAATAAAAGAAGATCCTAAATGTTGTACTGCAGGTACTATAACTAGAGTTAGAGAATATACAAATAACTCAACAACACCTATTCAATTACGTATTTTAGCTATTATAGCACTAATACTATTAGCACCAAAAGAAGATCACAGCAACAATATAAATTTATTAAAGATTTTAGCTCTATCACCTGAATATACGTCTAATATATGGTCAAGCTTGGATTATTTGCGTCCTACACAACAAATATTGTCAAAATTTACCGAAAAAATGTTAGTATGTTCTACTTATGAATTAGCCTCTTACTTTAGGGATTCACCTGCATTGCAGCGATACCTAACACCACAGATAGCAGAAAGAATTTTGCCGCTAATAAAAGATGAGCTTCTTCGTAAGAAAACTCAATTAGATTGCCTGTATTGTTGTTTTAAGGCTGTTATGCCACATCTAAAGGAGGAAGATAAAAATAAGGCAGTACAGTTATTAGAGAGTGTAGCTGATCAATGTTCAGGTTTGTTTAAACAAAGAGAGATTGATACAACGTACTGTACACGTGCTTCACAGGTTTTCGCTATAGCTTGGTCTTATTATCCCCCAGACAAGCAAAATACAATTTTCCAGGAGTTGCTCGAATGTTCTTATAAAAATTCTAATGATATCCATAACCGTGCTAATCACACTCTTGCTATGGCTAAGTTGAGAGCAATTGGACCATATTTAACTGATGAAATAGCTACGAAATATTATCAAGAGATATTAGTATTGGTCAATAGCTTGGACCCTCAAGCTAAAATGGCTGGCAAAAATGCTTTCGTTGTAATTTTAAGACATTTAGATCAGCAACAAATAGCGCCAATGCTAGCTTTGTTTCAAAATGATTATACTAATGTAGATGTTTTAGCTGCATTTTTGCCTTATCTACCTCATGATCAAGCAGTAACATATCTACCTAGAATACAGGGATTACTTAGTAGCAATATTCAAGCCAATAAATCAGGAGCAAAATTGTTAGCTGTAATTGGGCCACGTTTAACTGCTACAGATCTAAATCCTTATGCTGCTGTGGAACACCTAAAATTACTGAGTAGTAGTAATGGCTATGAGGCTACCCAATTAGGCGCAAATGCTTTAGCGGCAATTTGGCACCTTTGTGATCCAGCACAGCAAGCTTCATATATAGAACTCATATCTCACACAGCCTCACCTGTAACTAAAGCATTACTAGCAGAAATTGACAGCCTTCGAGCCGGTCGCCCACCAGTAGCAAGGAATCCAGACGAAGCAGGTCCACCAAATCCACCTGCGCGCGGTGATGGGAAACCATGCTTAGTCATGTAACCTAGCTACTTAAGCAGCTCAAGTGCTTCATCACACCACTTGAGCTGCACTTTTGCATTGAGATAACCTGAACGCACGGTAAGATACCAGTAGGTAAATTTAGGGTCGCTTGCATGTTCGCTTTTGAGGTGTTTGATTACCTGTTTGCATAGATCTGCGCTTGCCTGCATTCTGTGCTGATGTAGTTTTATATGCTTGATGTTGCTGCCTTTAGGGGCTAAATGGCCAAAAAACAGCTTTAAAGAGAGTTCAAAGCGTGGACTAGGCGGGTCAGCTGGTATTGCCAACCACTTTTGTAAAGCCTTTTTTCCAGCCTTTGTAATTGTATAGATTTTTCTGGTTCTAGCTCCCTGTGATTCTTCCGTAACTGTTACCAATTTTTCCTGGGTAAGTTTAGCCAACATTGGGTATAGCTGACCATCACTCTCAGACCAAAAGTGGTTAATAGTTTTATGCATAGCCTTTTGCATGTCATAACCTGACATTGGTTCTAGCGTTAGCAGCCCTAAAACTGCATAACGGGCTTTGTTAATGCGCGCCATTATTTTCACCTCCTGAGGTTGTTTTGCTTTTTGCTAAAATAAATACCAATGGAATCAGCAATAAAAATGCCATAGCATCAATCCAGTAGCAATCAATAAATGCTACCATACTGGCCTGGCGATGTAACTCATTCCCTAACATATGGATTGCTTCAGGGTTAAGATGGGAAAACTTAAAAGCTGTTATTTTACTGCCTAAACGATTCCAGTTGATTTGAGTCTCTCTGGTAAGGATGGTATTTAAGATAGAGATCCCTAGCGCATTTCCTAGCATACGACAAAAACTGTATAGACCAGAGGCCTCTGCTGTTAATTTTCTATCTAAGGTAGCAAAAGTTTCAACTCCCAGAGGCACTAGAAACAGGCCCATTCCTAAACCCCGCCAAATACCAGGCATGATTGCTGCTTTTACATCGATATATAGATCATATTGGCTCATTAAATAGACACCAATAAAACCCAAAAAAATTCCCATAATCATTACTGGCTTATTACCAAAGATGCGCATTAGTAGTGGAGCCAATGCCATACTGACAGCGCTCGCAACTCCATTTGGCATTACTATTAAACCATTTAGTACTGTAGGATAATTGAATAGATATTGAAACATCAGCGGCATAATAGCAATCGGTCCTAATACTGCCGCAATAAATAACATAAACATAAAGCAGCCTAAAGCAAAATTGCGATTTTTAAACAATCGTAGATTAACAATATTATCTTTAACCATAAGGCCGCGGATAATAAATATTGTTATGGCAATAGCGCTAGTTATTGCTAGAAAAATAATCAAACCCGAGCTAAACCAATCTTTTTGATTGCCTTGATCAAGAAAGGTCTGCAAGCACCCTACTCCTATCGCCATTAAGATTAAACCTGACCAATCGATCTTTTTAACTTCTTTAACTGACTCTGGAATAAAATAGTAGATCAGCGAGAGACACATCAGGCAGATAGGCACATTAATATAAAATACCCAGCGCCAATTTATATATTCAGTAATATAGCCGCCTACAGTTGGACCTAAAGTTGGCGCCACCATAAGCCCTAAGCCCCAAATTGCCATAGCCTTAGCCCGCTCTTCAAATGGATATATTTCCAACAAAATTAATTGAGAAATAGGCACAAAACTGGCACCACACAAACCTTGAATAATCCGAAAAACGACTATCTGTGACATTGAGGTTGAGAGACCGCAAGCCATAGAAGCCATCAAAAACCCACTTGCAATAATCAACATAAAGCGTTTCTGGCCTATATTCTTAACCAAAAAACCAGTTAAAGGCATCATAATGCTGGAAGCCACAATATATGAAGTTAGCACCCAACTTATCTGTTCACTATTGGCAGACAACGCACCCATCATATTGGGTAGAGAGACATTGACAACTGTTGAATCGAGCAACTCCATGCCCGCCAACAGAGAGACAGTAATCGTAATAATTAAACGGCGTGAATGGGTTAGATCGTTCATTTAGTTGTGTCTATAGTTACAGTACTACTAGCGCCAACGCGTAAAGGGTATTTTAGATTTGGCCTTAAAATTTTAACTTTTACGGTAAAGCGCTGCGTAACCTTAACCCAGTTACCAGTAGCATTTTCAGGTGGCATAATAGAAAAGGCTGCCCCACTGCCGCTGTTAATACTCTCAACTATGCCTTTGAATTTATGGTTTGGATAGCTATCAATTGTAATAGTAGCTGATTGGCCTGGACGAATACGAGCAAGCTTAGTTTCTTTAAAATTAGTATCAATCCACCATTCCTTACTTTCTACCAAGGAAAAAAGTGGCTGCTCTGCAGTTACCATTGTGCCGCGCCGCAATTCAAAATTAGTTATGTAACCATCAGCAGGCGCATAAATATGAGTATAACTCAGGTTTAGTTTGTCCCTGGCCAGAGTGGCTTTGGCTACTCGAATTTGAGCATTATTTTCACCTGGCGCCCCTAAAGTAGCAATCGCCTCTTTCAACTCACTTTGAGCGCTTTTTAAATTAGCACGTGCAACATCTAAGTTACGCTGCGCTTTATCCCCATCTGCCTTAGAAGCTGCCTGCTTTTTAACTAAAGTTAAAACTCGAGGAGTATTTTTCTCGGCCAGTGTCAGCTCTGCTCTTCGCTGTTTAACTTTAGCGCGCGCCGCATTTACGGCGGCTGCATCGGTTGCAATCGCCTGGTGTATGTTAGCTAAATTTGCCGCAGCCTTTTGGACTGCAATTTGGAATGGTCTTGGATCTATAGTGAATAGCAGTTCGCCTTGTTTAACTTGGGCATAATTTTGCGTATAGATCTCATCTATTGGACCTCTAATTTGCGCGGCGATAGCTACGACATTAGCATTAACATAAGCATCATCTGTAGTTGGGTGAAGCTTAAGATAGTGCCAATAAGCAACACCTACGATAATCATAACGCTAGTAATTAAACTAGCCAGGATAATTTA
>JAGLXC010000330.1 GCA_023133095.1 Gammaproteobacteria bacterium
AGATGAAGGGCAATGACCAGGTAAAACATACAGCGCAATTGCTTTCAGATAGTAAACATATTAATTACATGGGTTATGTAGAGGGCGATGATATTTTTGCAGGCGAAGCTGATGTTGTTGTCTGTGATGGCTTTGTTGGTAATGTAGCGCTTAAGTCTATGGAAGGAATGGCAAAATTAATCGGCGTTTATATCAAAAAAGAGTTAAAGAGAAACTGGTCTTCACAATTAACTGCTCTCTTATCTTATCCTGTATTACGCCGGGTACGTAAGTCACTAGATCCTAATCAACACAATGGCGCCAGCTTTCTTGGTCTCCAGGGAATTGTTATTAAAAGCCACGGCAGTGCTAGCCAAAAAGCATTCGCTATTGCTATTGAAGAGGCCATAATTGAAGTAGAGAAAAATGTGCCGCAACGGATTGGTGAAGAGGTTGGGGTGATTTTAGAAGAGGCAGAGTTTGTATGACATATGCACGAATTACCGGAACTGGGAGTGGCCTGCCAGAAAAAGTCTTAACAAATAATGACTTAGAAAAGATAGTTGAAACTACTGACCAATGGATTATGGAGCGGTCTGGCATTAAAAAACGCCATATTCTAACTGAAGGTCAAACCGCTATAGATATAGCTGAAATTGCTGCTAACAATGCCTTAGAGGCAGCTGGTGTTCCAAAAAATGAGATTGATCTTATTGTTGTAGCTACATTTAGTTCGGGATACTATTTTCCCAGCGCGGCTTGCATGCTACAGCAACGTCTGGGCATTAAAGATTGTCCAGCTTTTGATGTTAGTGCAGCTTGTTCTGGCTTTATTTATGGCCTTAATATTGCCAATCAATATATAAAAAGCGGAACTGCTAAAAATATCTTATTAGTTGCAACTGAGGCGCTTTCTCAAGTAACTGATTGGACTGATCGCTCAACTTGCGTTCTATTTGGTGATGGCGCAGGTGCTGTAGTTCTTAGTGCTGATTCTGTTCCTGGCATTCGTTCGGCCCATATTCATGCTGACGGCAATTATAATGAACTACTCTATGCAAAAAATCATATGTATGGCTCTGAAGACCATTTCACAAAAATGCGTGGCAATGAGCTGTTTAAGTTAGCGGTAAATAAATTAAGCGGTATAGTCAAAGAGACTCTAGCACATAATAATATTGATAACTCTGAAATCGATTGGTTAGTACCGCATCAAGCTAATTTACGCATTATTCAAGCCGCTGCAAAAAAGATTAATTTACCAATGGAGCGAGTTATTGTAACTATAGCTGAACACGGTAATACCTCAGCTGCGGCTGTTCCTCTCGCATTAGATGTTGGAGTGCGAGATGGTAGGATCAAGCGTGGCGATACAATGCTGATGGAGGTGTTTGGTGGTGGCTTAACCTGGGGTTCAGCTCTGGTCGATTACTAACCTTAAAAGCTATAGTTATGACAGAAATTTCTAAAAAATTCGCTATTCTATTTCCAGGTCAGGGCTCTCAATCAGTTGGTATGTTAGCTGATCTTGCAGCCACATTTCCGATAGTACAAGATACCTATGCGATAGCTTCTGAGGTTTTAGGCTATGATTTATGGGATCTCGTCCAACAGGGCCCAGTAGAAAAACTTAATCAAACTGAATACACGCAACCAGCTCTATTAGCAGCTGAATTTGCGATGTGGCGTATCTGGCAGAGCATGTCACCTAAGGATTTACCAGCATATTTGGCTGGTCATAGTTTAGGTGAATATTCAGCCTTAGTTTGTGCTGCTGCAATCGATTTTAAAGATGCAATTGCCTTAGTAGCAAAACGCGGTCAACTTATGCAACAAGCAGTGCCAGAAGGCAAGGGCGCTATGGTTGCTATTGCGGGCCTTGATAATGATAAGATTCTTGCAGTCTGTAAAGAGGCGGCACAAGGGCAAATGCTTGCGCCAGCCAACTATAACTCTATTGGCCAAACT
>JAGLXC010000331.1 GCA_023133095.1 Gammaproteobacteria bacterium
CTGCAAAAAAGACTCTATTCATTCTATTGTATCCAGCGATACAGTATCCTCTTTCTCATATGCATCGAGGGCGTGCAGTATAAATATCTTTAGAGCCGAAACATGTTGTACTGCCAACGGTTTGATTAGTATGTTTGCTAATGGGATCTGCTGCACCAACAGAAGATCAAATTGTTTAACCTGTTTTGTGGGATGAACCGCTATGGTCTAAGAGTAGATATTAAGCCAGAAATTCAGCCGGATATATGTTGTGATGCTCATTCTTTGACCCAGCATATTAGGGATGATTTTGATGTTGTCTTAGCCGAAAATAGACGGGAGCTTAATTGTGTACCATAAATATCTAATGCCTAATCCCAACAAAGATAAATTTAGAGTTGTTAAGCGAATTTTTATAGGGAGTAGGGCATACCACCTTTCCAGAGTGGCATTGTTTTTCCAAAAGCATAGTGAGTGAAATATTTAGCTAAATATGGCTAATGTTAGTAAATTTTGCTAGTTTAGAGGAAAACGGCCTTCTCAAATGCGCTGTAAGCGATTTTTAGCGCCTTGGCCTGGGGCTGGTTAAACTGCCTAAAAAACGGGAATCGTATAAAGTCCTTAAAAATCAATAAGCTATGTCATAGCATTTTGAGGAATCTCAGAGCTTAATCTTCGTTGAAATCCTGCTATAATGTGGGGTATCAATTAACTAAATAGGAAGCAAATTGAATATTACAGACTTAGAAGACCTAATAAAAAATGGTGAATCCCAAACATTAGAGTTTAAGAGCTCGACTGCTAAACTAAAAAATGCTTTTGAGACCCTTTGTGCATTTTTGAACGGGGAGGACGGAATTGTGCTTATAGGTGTTGCCGATAACGGGAAGATTATAGGCCAACATGTTGCTGATAAGACCAGGCTAGAAATTGCCAACATGCTAAAGAAGTTAGAGCCCGCGGCTAATATTGCTATTGATTACATATCAATAGAAAAAGATAAGCAGGTTATCATACTAAAAGCCAATCCTGATCAGCGCTGTATACCTTACAGTTTCAACAGCAGAGCATATGAACGCAAAGAATCGGAAACTCATTTTATGGCTCAAGGTCGTTATCAGCAGTTGTTGTTGTCACGGGATCTTGACCCACATTCGTGGGAATCGCAGTTTGCTGTTGGAATATCTATTGATGATCTGGATATAGCAGAAATAAACCAGACATTTCAAGATATCCGCAACAATAAGCGCGTAGACGCTATAATAAAGAACGATAATATTGTTGATAACCTGACGCGGTTAAAGCTTATGGAAAACGGACATCTACTTAACGCTGCAGTAGTGCTTTTTGCTAAAGATATTTCCAGGCATTATATGCAGTGTGTACTGCGCATGGCACGTTTTAAAGGCACAGAGAAAGGTGGTTTTATTGATAGCAGACATGTATTTGGTAATGCTTTTCAGCTATTGAGAGAGGCAGAGCTCTTTATCGATAGAAATACCGCTGTAGCAAGCAATTTAAAGACAGGTAAATTAACCCGTGATGACCAACCAGAATATCCATTTGATGCTGTACGTGAAGCATTAATCAATGCTTTTGTACATAGGAATTATTCATCAGTTGGTGGTTCTACCACTATCACCATATATGACGATCGTATGGAGATAGCAAATTTAGGAATGTTGTCGCCTAATATTACGCTAGATGATTTGAAAAAAGTACATACTTCTTATCCTAGAAATCCACAAATTATTAATGTCTTTTATAGACGTGGCCTTATTGAATCTATGGGGATTGGTACTCAAGAAATTGTTAAAGCGTGTTTAGCTGTCAACATGAGAGAGCCAGAGTTTTTTGAGCAAGCGGGGAATTTTGTTACTAGGCTGTGGTCGAGGCATTTCCAAACTCAGGTTGATGATATCGATTTAACCCAAAGGCAGAAAAAAATCTTAAAGCTTTTAAGGCAAAGTCCAACATCCCCAAAAGATATTTTTGTCCTATTAAAAGAAGATATTACTGACAGAACATTGCGCAATGATTTAATTGCATTAAAACAAAAAGGGTATATTGATAGCAAAGGTAAAACCAAGCAAACAAAATGGTTTGCAGTAAAGATTACGGAAATACGGAAATGATTACGGAAAAATTACGGAAATAAACCTGGAAATTTTAATGTTTTTTGGAGGCTGGCATGAAAAGAAGACCTGAAATCTACCTTAGATTCCATTTGGAAACATGAGCTATTTGAAAATATTATGAATAATCAAAGTTCAATTATATACGATGATATAAATAAAGAATGGAACCGAGCTATTCAGATATGTATCAGCAAAACTAAACTTATAAGAACTCAACAAAAAGATCAATATAGATTTTCTGCATCTATGGAAAATGTTTTAAGCAAATTTATTGAAAAGTTACCTGATTGTTGGTCATTAACAACTGCAAATATGAAACCTACATTCCCTGACAGGGAAAAGTTTATTTTGATTGCCCCCAAACCAGTAAATATACCAGATGGCCTGTTAGAGCTTATGGCAGAAAGGGAGGTTGAAAAGCCAGAATACATGCAGTTGCTTGAGACAAAGCCAGAGTTTAATGTACTAAAATATAAGAATAGGACAAAGGTGAATATTTTGCCCTCGATCGTAGTAGGTATCGTAATATCTATTTGTATTGGTGTATTATTAGGTAACAATCATACTACCTTGGCATTCTTTATGGGATTGATCTCTGCAGTACTATTTTTCCTTTCAAACCGTGACAAGAAAATAAAGAAGGCATGGAATGAGGATTTGAAAAATTGGGAGGAACAGTCAGCATCCATAGAAAGGAAAAATAAAGAATTGGCCAATAAATATAAAAACAACCTAGAAAAAGCCAAAAATAGGATGCAAGCAGAAAACAAAAAAGAGTTGGAACTATATGAAGAGTGTAATGCAAATCTTAAGAAAAAATATGATAAAAGGTGTTCTGCTATTAGTAAAAAGCTACATGATTTAGTGCTAATTTTAAAGCACAAATATGAGCATGGTAACGCGAATGATATATGCTCATATGCTAATTTGATGCTTTCATGTCTAGCTTTACCAGCTGCTTTCCCTCATGAATATAAAACAGTATATATCCCAGAAACAAAAATATTAGCAATAGATTATTGGTTACCTAGTCAAGAAAACATTCCTGGCTTGAAGGAAGAGAAAAAATTAAAAACAACACACGAAATAAAACCTATTCGTCTTTCTAAAACCGCATATGATACCTTATATGACAGTGTTATATATCAGCTAATTTTTATAATATTTTCTACGCTTTATACCAGCGATAAGAAACTATATTATAACGCTATCAATTTTAATGGATGGGTTAACAATATTAATTTGGCCACAGGGCGTGAAAAGAACACTTGCATTGTTTCAATAAATATTTCACGAGAAAAATTTAATGAGTTAAATCTACGTCATATTGCCCCTAAAGAAACATTTCGATATTTAAAGGGAGTAGGAAGCCCAAAGCTACATAATGTGGTAGCAGTAAAGCCAATTATGATGTTGAACAAAAATGATCCTAGGTTTATTGGATCATACGATGTTGCATATACCCTAAATGAAGGTCTCAATTTGGCTGCTATGGATTGGGAGGACTTTGAACATCTTGTACGGGAGGTGTTTGAAAAAAAGCTTGGGAAATCAGGTATAGAGATAAAGGTTACCCAATCAAGCAGAGACAAGGGTGTTGATGCTGTTGCATTTGATCCTGACCCAATTACCGGAGGAAAGATAATAATACAGGCAAAGAGATATACTAATGTTGTTGGGGTTTCTGCCGTTAGGGATCTATATGGAACCATTATGAATGAAGGTGCTAATAAGGGAATTTTAGTAACCACTTCAAATTATGGGAAGGATTCGTATGAATTTGCACAAGATAAACCGATTACCTTGATAAGAGGGGCTGAGCTATTGGCTTTATTAGAAGAATTTGGTTATAAGTCACATATTGACCTTGTGGATGCTAAAACCACATTAAAAAACAAGAAGGCATAATGAATGATAACATATGTGTCTAAAAAGTGTCAGCTGGAATGAGCAATAGGAAGGGGCTGCCAAATTTTAGCATAAATTACTTAATCAGATGTTTTAAAAACCCAAAAATAGGGTTATTTAAAAGGGCTGCGTAGCTAGTGTTCCCCTGGAAACGTGATTAGAGTCACGAAATTTTGCAAAAAAACGTGATTTTGTTCACGTTTTTTGTGATTTGGTGTATGATTACCATCAAATGAAAAGAGATAGTTATCAACAACTTTTAACCTGGAAACAGAGTTCGACTCGTAAGACTTTGATATTAAAAGGGGCCAGACAGGTTGGGAAAACCTATATTCTGAAGCAATTTGCTGCCAGGGAGTATAGTAATAGCATTTATGTTAATTTTGAAAAACAGCCGGATATTTTTAACATTTTTGCAGGTAACCTGGATCCGGCAGAGATCATTGAAAATTTAGCTATAGTTTTTGCGCAATCAATAGAACCAGGCAAAACTTTGCTGATTTTTGATGAGATCCAGGCTTGCCCTAATGCCCTTAATAGCATGAAATATTTTAATGAAGAGGCGAATCAATATCATCTGGTAGCAGCTGGATCCCTGTTAGGGGTTAAGCTGAACAACACTAAAGGCTTTCCAGTAGGGAAGGTTGATTTTATCAATCTATTTCCGTTAACTTTTTTTGAGTTTTTAGATGCAATTGACAGAGGGCAATTGCGGCAGAGATTAGAGCAGCTTTCAAAGCCAGAGCCAATTAATGAAACACTGCACAACCTGGCAATCAAATTATTGAAAACCTATTTTTTTGTTGGCGGTATGCCTGAAGCTGTGCAAGCTTACATTGATGGTCGATTTCTCGAGGACGTCAGAAATATACAACATGCTATTTTAGATGCATATGTGGCTGATTTTGCTAAACATGCTGAGGCTCAGCAAATTATGAAAATTATGGATGTTTGGGAATTGATTCCACAACAATTAGCCAAAGAGAATAAAAAATTCATTTTTTCCGCAATTAATAAAAGTGCCAGAGCCAGAGAGTATGCGACAGCTATTCAATGGTTAGTTGGGGCTGGTTTGATTTATAAAGCATTTAATGTAACCACGCCCAAAATTCCTTTAGAAGTATATTGTAATAAAAAGGCATTTAAAACATTTATGCTTGATGTTGGTTTGTTAGGCGCTATGACAAATTTATCAATTAAAATAATGGCACAAGATGAGCAGCTATTTAATGAGTTTCAGGGCGCCTTTACTGAAAATTTTGTGGCACAAGAGTTAACTGCTAATAAATTAACCGAGCTGTACTACTGGACCGATTCCACATCTGAAATAGATTTTGTTTTTAGCCATGATATGGACCTATTACCTTTGGAAGTGAAAGTGGGCACAGCTGTAAAAAAGAAAAAGAGTTTGAAGCAATATAGCCTGCACTATAATCCAAAAAGGCTATTGCGAACCTCCTTAAAAAATTTAAGACGGGATGATAATCTTATTAATATTCCCTTATATATGCTTAAGCAGTTAAAGGTGCTTGTTTGAACTGGGAGGGGGTAGTATGTGGCAGATTTGGAGTCGCCATTTGCATAGCCTGTTATATGGCATCATGTTTTAGTAAATTTATACAATAATTTTAAATTCTTTGCCACAGAATGCCAGGCCTATTTTGA
>JAGLXC010000332.1 GCA_023133095.1 Gammaproteobacteria bacterium
ATAACTTCAAAAGACCGCTTACTACGTTCAAAATCGCCACAGGCGTAAAAGACTCTTTTGCTGCAAAAACAGCCCGTGCAAAAACCTGCATCTGTGTACCTATTAGGTCAGCCAAACCAATTAGGAAAAATAGAGATAAAGCAATATGAGAAAAAAACAACTGTCTAACTAATAACAATAAGCCAAAAGTCAAACAAGAAAACACTAGCATTACGATTAATCCAACACCTAAGGCAATGCCAGGCCTAATGCCATCCACAACATTACGCATAATTAGATTATATCCGCCCCAGCCAGCGACTGGAGCTACAAAACTCACTAGCGCTACAACAGTGGCAAATACACCAAAATTACTAACGCCTAAAAGACGCGCTAGCCATACAAAGGCCAGTGCCTGGACCGAAAGCCTGACAATGTAGCCAGAAGCCACAGAGGTAATGTTTTTTAACCATGGCGAGCAGCTGCAAGAGCTGCCGTTACGGCAAAAAATAGCACCCAATGCTAATCTCTACTCTTATGCTCTTTTGCCTTGGCAAAAAACTCTACTGCAAAAACAGCAAATAGCCCTAAAACAAAACCAACAATAACAAATAACAGAAGTAACGAAAAACTAGACATTCCAACTGGATGCGATGAACGAATCACTTTTGATAGCGCATGATCATGCTCTAATGTTGCCAAATTCTGCTTTGTCTTGGCAATTGCTGCAATTAACTGGGTATAATTTGACTGATTTTTAGCGACAATAATCTGTTGCAATAAAATATCATCTTTGCTAGATCGCCCAAACAGAGCCTTGGCAAGAATTTCCTGATAAGCTAGCTGTTTCTGCAAATTAGCCAACTGCGATTTAAAATAACTTTTTTCAGACTGAATCAACTGCTCAGAATGAGTGCTGCTCTGCGCGATAAGCCCAGTAAAAATCTCTGCATATACATTTATGCTCTGAGCGCTGCCTTTTGCAGTCAAAGCTAAAACTCCATCACCTAAATCAGTTGCAGTAAAGTTATTCTCCGATATAGAAACTGGTTTATCTATATGTTTCACATTATATCTATTGATCTCTGACGGCAAATAAATAGAAGAGAGCTGTGCTATAACATTTTTAGGATCACGCAAAACTACAATTTTGCCGCCATCCACATAGTTAGCAATCTGCACTGTTTGAGTGTATCGATATTCAGGTTTATGCAAAATAGCAGCCACACAGCCAATAATAAAAAACAGGCCAAAAATCAACCAAAATATCTTCTTGCGTTTTACAGCTACAGACCAAATATCGTAGATACTAATTTCATCTTGAGTGAAGTCATTCATACTACAAACCCCTATAAAAATATAGTTTTAATCTACCCCAAATAGAACAATAATTCAATATATATACTCAACTCAAAGCGATTGGGTTTTAGGCAAGGCGTCAAGCTCATACACAACCGGAGTTTATATATAATAAATGAGGATTGTGAATGAGCGCAGACAACACAGCATAAAATTCGATCGCGAAGAGTATAACTCATTCGCAACCATCATTCCGTAGATATACCATTCAAATCAAAAGGCACAACAAAACAATCCTCTGCAACTGGATAAATCCTATCAACTGGAGCAATAATTAAAGCTGGTCCAATATGCAGCCCAGGATAGGTAGCGCGAAATGCTATAATTCCTGACAAATCTTTTTTGCTAATGTTTGCTTTACACTTTATCTCTATAGGGAAAAATTTATTATCAAACTCTATGATCAAATCAACTTCAGCTCCAGCATAAGAACGCCAATGGTATACTGCTGGATTTCCAGGAAATAGAGCTAATTGCTTTAACACCTCCTGTACCACATATGTCTCAAATAACGCCCCCAAGCGAGGATGACCTGCCAATGCTTGTGGAGATGTTATATGCATTAAATAACAGGCTAGTCCCGTGTCAATAAAATGGCCTTTAGGTTTTCCACTGATACGCTTAATCGTGTTGCCTGAATAAGATTCTACTGAACTCCACTGATAGGTGCTGATTAATACATTTAGCCAGCGCTCACTTGTCTTTGGTGAAATTCCTATTTCTCGCCCAAGCTGAGAAAAATTAATCTCTTGAGCTGTTAAATTAGCAACCAATTGCACAAACCTGGAAAAGTTATGGATATCACTAATCTCACTTACTCGCCTGATATCACGTTCAATATAAGTATGAAAATAAGACGCAAGAGCATCAGCCATAATCTCGGGTTCCAGCTCCGCAATTCCAGGATAATTTCCACGCCAAAGCAGCTCATATAAATTTTCATTATAACTTATCCTTTCCGGGTAGGAGCGCAAAAACTCTATTGGTTTTTTTAAAAAATCAACTATCCAGGTACCAGGATTACACTTTAACTCCCCTAAAGTCATAGGTTGCAACGTTAACAGTAATGCACG
>JAGLXC010000333.1 GCA_023133095.1 Gammaproteobacteria bacterium
GGGACAATTTGACACGACGTCAAATTGAGCGCCAAGGCAACAAGGACGTTGCTCTGGCGCGACCCAGCTGAACCCAGCAGCCGAGGATTAGCGAGCCCTTGAGCCAAAAACTATCCCTTGCTGGCAAAGGCGTGCTGACACGATGATACGATTACAGATATATGCTGACACGCGAAGCTAACATGCCGACATTCGCCCCCCTATAGGGTTAGTTGTCTAGTTCATAGAGTAAGGCTAATACTATCCAGCCCTATATGCTCAACTGCTCCAGTTTTACGATCTTTATATTCGACCGTCCCTGCATCTAATCCACGCTCACCAACTACAATCTGCTTAGGAATTCCAATTAATTCCATATCAGCAAACATCACCCCTACCCGCTCATTACGATCATCAAGCAGGACATCCAGGCCCTGAGCAGTTAGTTCATGATAAAGTTTATAGGCAGCTTCGCGGACACGCTCTGATTTATGCATATTAATAGGCACTATTGCCACATCAAAAGGGGCAATGGCTTTGGGCCAGATTATACCTTTAGCATCATGATTCTGTTCAATGGTAGCAGCTACTGTGCGCGACACCCCAATGCCATAGCAGCCCATTTGCGGCACCACTGCTTTGCCATTTTCATCTAAAACAGTAAACCCCATAGCTTTACTATATTTATCTCCTAATTGAAAAACCTGTCCAACTTCAATTCCGCGCGCTGTATGTAAAGTTCCTTTGCCATCTGGGCTTGGGTCACCTGCTTTTGCGGTAGCTATCTCTACATTTACTGCATAATCACTTGCATCACTATATAAAATTTCATCTTCGCCAGACTCTGCCAACACATGAAACTCATGCGAAAAGGAGCCACCAATTGTGCCTGTAGGCGCCTCAACTGCTCTAAACTTTAATCCTAACCGTGAAAAAATATTCTGGTAGGTTTTATACATAATTTCATAGGTTTCCTGCAAACTAGCTTTGGTCATATGAAATGAGTAGGCATCTTTCATTAAAAACTCACGTGATCGCATTACTCCAAAGCGCGGTCTAATTTCGTCACGAAATTTAGTTTGAATTTGGTATAAAGTAATTGGCAGCTGTTTGTAACTTTGCAACTCATTCCGCATAAGCGCAGTTATCACCTCTTCGTGGGTTGGACCAAAACAAAACTCATTTTTATGTCGATCTATAATCCGCAATAGCTCTGGCCCATATTGTTCCCAACGACCACTCTCTTGCCATAACTCAGAAGGTTGTATCGCTGGCATTAAGATCTCCAAGGCTCCTGTACGATTAAGCTCTTCGCGAACAATATTCTCAACTTTCTTTAAGACTCTTAAGCCCAAGGGCAACCAGGCATAGATGCCAGCAGCATTTTTGCGGATCATTCCAGCCCGTAGCATTAACTGATGACTTATAATCTCCGCATCTGCTGGAGTCTCTTTGTAAGTAGCTAATAGATATTTTGTGGTTTGCATAATAAATCTCCTCAAGAATTAGGCAAATTATACTTATCTGGATAATAAACTCTAGTTAAATAGAGCCCAGCAGCT
>JAGLXC010000334.1 GCA_023133095.1 Gammaproteobacteria bacterium
TGGCCGTGGCGCGGCCTTTGGCGCAACAGTGGCGAATCTGCTAGAGGCTATAGGCTTTAAGGTAGAACGCGAATATTATGTGAATGATGCAGGCAGACAGATGCATGTGTTGGCGCTTAGTATCTGGTTACGCTATTTATCACTATTTGAAGAGCTACCACACTTTCCTGTCAGTGGTTACAAAGGCGACTATGTGCTTACGATTGCCAAACAACTACAAAATGATCATGGTTCTAAATTCCAGCGACCGCTGATTGACGTCTATAGCAATCTAGCAACAGACGCTAACGAAGATGGCGACTCGGAGATCTATCTAGATAAGTTAATAGCACGCACTAAAAAGCTCTTAGGTGAAAAAGATTATTCGTTAATTTTTGCTGCTGGAACTAATACTATTTTAGCAGACATCAAAGAGGATCTAGCTGAATTCGGGGTCACCTTTCAAAATTGGTTTTTAGAGAGCAGCCTTGTCACTAATGGTGATATTCAAACCAGCATTGCAAAATTACAAGAAAACGATTATATCTATAAAAAAGATGGGGCCTTATGGTTTAAAGCTACAGCTTTTGGAGATGAAAAAGATCGAGTCGTAGTTCGTGATAATGGTCAATCAACCTATTTTGCCTCTGACATTGGTTATCACTTTAACAAATATCAACGTGGTTATGATAAAATCATTGATGTATTTGGTGCCGATCATCATGGCTATGCCCCAAGAATTAATGCCTTTTTGCAAGCAGAGGGTTTAGATGCTACCAAATTTCAAATCCTTTTAGTCCAGTTTGCAATTTTGTATCGCGGTAGCGAAAAGGTACAGATGTCAACTCGAAGTGGAGAGTTTGTAACCTTACGTGAATTACGCCATGAAGTTGGTAATGATGCTGCCCGTTTCTTTTACATTATGCGTAAAAACGATCAGCACTTAGACTTTGATCTGGAGCTGGCAAAATCACACTCAGCAGACAACCCAGTCTATTACATTCAATATGCTCATGCCAGAGTCTGTAGCGTAATGAGGCAGTTAGAAGAAAAGCAGTTAACCTGGCAACAAGAACTTGGCTTGGCTAATTTACAGCTGCTGCAAGAACCGCAAGAACAAAAGTTAATTTATCGTTTGCAACGCTATTCTGAGATATTACAAAAAGCAGCCTTGCAATATGAACCGCATATCTTAGCGCACTATTTGCAAGAATTAGCCAATGATTTTCATACCTACTACAACGCCCATAAATTTTTAGTAGATAACAGTGAATTACGCGCAGCACGCTTGTGTTTGATTATGGCAACCAAGCAAGTTCTAGCTAAAGGGTTGGGGTTGCTGGGAGTTGGCGCACCACAGGAGATGTAACGGGGTCAGGTCTGGACATGAGACATCGGCTATATCTTAAAATTTAGATGTCTCATGTCCAGACCTGACCCCGCATAGCATAACGCAGCTTTATAGTTAGCAGGTGCTGACAAATTAATTAATTGCCAATCTTCTGCCTTATAGGCAGAATCATGTACAGCGGTTAATAATTGATCACCACTATCTCTGAGATCAACATCAAACTTATTTAACGGAAAAGATAACCCCGTACCAATAGCCTTAATAAAAGCCTCCTTCCGGGTCCAGCCATTAAAAAAAGCTGAATTTTGCTCTGCCTTTGGAACTGCTAATAAAGCAACCACTTCAGCCTCGGAAAAAAAACGCTCAGCAAGCGGGGTGAGATCTTCAGATGTCTCATGTCCAGACTTGACCCCCTCTATATCAATTCCTAATTCAGCTCCAGCTGCAAAAGCATAGAGCGCATAATCTCCGGAATGAGAGATATTAAAACTAATTGCAGCATCGTCTAAAGCTGGTTTGCCATACTTATTGCTGGTAAAAGTAAGCTCTTCTGGTGATCTAGCTAAATAATTTGCTAATAGCTGACGCAAATATGCATGCACTACGATAAAACGCTCTTTATGTTTAGCAAATTTAAATCGTAAAGCTCGTTTTTGTTCTACCTTTGAAAGTAATTTCCATAGATCATTTAAAGCAGAGATAGCAGGCGGTATCTCTAACAACCAGACATGGATTTCCGCTGGCTGCAACCCTGGAAAATCCTCAGGCAATTTAAAACAGTTCTGTGATCTCATCTAGCAAAGTTATGCTATGTTATACTATTCGTCAAGTGATGTTCGTCAGTCGCGGCTGCTGTTAACACAGGATTATTGACCTGATTCTGGCCCGTCAGCAGATAAATTTCAAAATAACGAATGCCACCAATAGCTATAACAGCTAACAAGCAAACAATTAAGATCCAAAATAGCACTCTAACCATAAAAATCTCCTACGGGGTCTACAAATAATAGTATAACTCAAATTAGTGGGGGACGTTCTTAATTTAGGGACACTCTTTGCCGAATGAGCGTATTTTTTAATGGATTTTGCTGATTTGTTCAAAGAGTGTCCCTAAATTAAGAACG
>JAGLXC010000335.1 GCA_023133095.1 Gammaproteobacteria bacterium
ATTACGTCCCTTTGGGACTTCGCGATAGAATTATATCCGTATATTGTTTGTTGCAAGAAGCTAACTTTTGGAAATATTTGGGTATTTCTGAAACAGTAGCCTTCCCATCTGACAATCTCATAGTAGGAATTTCAAAAATCTCATATGGTAATATTATTATATTATTCGTTGCTGCTTGTACAATTATATAGTTTGTTAATGGTAATAACTTATTGATTTGATTTCTCACGTCTTTTACAACTTGTAGTAAATATTCTGCTCTTTCAGAAATTCCCTTAATATTTTTAAAATGCTGTTCGAGCGGTTTCTCTGATATACTAAAAGTAGTTTGTTAATAGATACATGATCCAACCAAGTACTAATTGTATTGATATCAACACCTGCGCGCAACAAATGTGTAGCTATAGATGATAGACCCTTTTTATTAATTCATTAAGGCCTCAATATCCTTGTAACCATATTTTTTAGCCAGGTCTAAAGCAGTATAACCATCTAATCCTTTTAAGCTGGTGTCAGCACCTTGTTGTAATAGTACCTCTGTTGCAGCTAAGTTATCATGCCATACTGCATCATGAAGTGCGGTATAACCATTGTCTGGACCCTGGGCATTTAAGATATTATTAAAATCTGGTTGCTTAGTTGCTAAAGTTTTTAGCACATCTGAATGTCCCATGTAAGCTGCTTTATGCAGTGGCGTTGCATTCATATAGGCACCAGTAAGTGACATATCGGCACCCGCGTCTAACAATAATTTTACTACATCATCTAAACCATCGCGCGCAGCCATAAGAAGCGCAGTATGGCCTGCATTACCAGAGTCATCTATAAAGAGCTTTGCATTTATATCCGTGCCATGTTTTATTAGCTGTGCTATTTTTTGCAAAGTTGCAGGATTTTTGTCTTTTGCATATTGCTGTTCTAATACTAAGAGTGGATGAGCTTTGATATATTGCTCCTCTTTTTGCGCATATTCTGCAAATAATTTTTGTAGTTCTTGAGTAGTCTTATCAGCAGGCATGGTTTTAGTGTTATCTTCAACTACAGCATTGGGGTTTATCATGTCAGCTGCAGTAGAATCAAAGGATGATTTGATATCCACATTAATATTGGGTTGTGCTAATAAAAATTTAACCATTGCTGCATTGCGATACCAGACCGCATTCATAAGTGGGGTTAAGCCATTAGCTGCAACTTGTAAGTTTATTTGTGCGCCGTGTTCTAATAATAATTTAGCAATAGCAACACTGCCTTTTTGTGCTGCCAAATGTAGCGCTGAAACGCCGACAACATTATCCAGTACGTTAACATCAGCGCCGTGATCTAATAAAATCTTAACAACATTTGTTTCACCCAGTCCAGAGGCTAACATCAATGCTGTTCGGCCATTTTTATTTTTTACATTCATGTTTGGTAACTTTGCGCATAGTTTATCTACATCTTGCGCATTATTAGTTGCAACTGCAGCGAAAAACTTTTGCGTATTCATCTTATTGGCCTCCTGTTACATAATGCTCTATCAATTATAACTTTAATTTTACCTTCTTTACAGATAAAATTATTTAGATTCGTTTAATTCAGCTTCTATCTCTTCAATAGTAGGCAAACTATGTTTTAGCTTGTCCGGGATAGCTTGCGTCAGTTGGTATTCTGAAACTCCTATAGGATTTTCAATACCCTTTAAGGCATATTCTGCAGTTACTTTATTCCGAGATTTGCACAGCAATAGCCCTATAGTTTGATTATCTTCCGGAGCCTTAACAAAATCATCTACCAAATTTAAATAAAAATTCAGTTGACCGGCATGTTCTGGTTTAAATTTAGTGGCTTTGTATTCTATTACACAAAATGCATGTAATTTGTAGTTATAGAGCAAAATGTTGATGAAATATTCTTCATTCTGGAATGTTATTGGTACTTGTTTACCTACATAGGCAAAGCCCTTTCCCATAGTTAACAGAAATTGAGTGATATGCCCAATAGAGGCATTTTCAACATCGCGTTCATGTGCTTCATCATGCAAACCCAAAAAATCAAAGTTGTAGGGTGATTGCAGTAGTTCTTGGGCTAATGATGATTGAGGGTGTGGTAAGCGCTCGAAAAAATTGGACGCTTTGTTGTCATCTATTCCTTGGGCGCTATATAGATCATTTTTCACATGATGTTCCAGGGTATGGCGTGCCCAGCCGTTTTCGATGGATTGTTGCGCGTACCAGTCACGGATCGATGCATCTTTGACTT
>JAGLXC010000336.1 GCA_023133095.1 Gammaproteobacteria bacterium
ATATTAGGTGGCAAATTATTAGCCGCTAATGCGCTACCAAAAGGCAACAACAAAAGAAAAACCATTAGATAGTTCAACAATTTAATGCATTTCATCTTAAACTCCACCTGTTATCTATGTTATGATTGCCAAATGTCTAAAGTCAGCAAAATTATTATACTATTAGCCAGCACAGTGTTTATTATAACTGGCTGCGCTACTAAAAAACCAGCTAACCCTGCTGACCCATACGAAGCTTATAACCGCGCAATGTTTTCCTTTAACTCTACAGTAGATAAATATGCCGTAATTCCGGTTGCAAAAACATATGACTTTATCTTACCAGGGCCAGCCAAAACCGGAGTTAGCAACTTTTTTGGCAACCTTGATGAACTGCCTAACATTACAAATGATCTCTTACAAGCAAAACCAGGCTGGGCTATTGCTGATCTATGGCGTCTTTTCTTTAACAGCACTCTGGGTATCGGTGGTCTATTTGATGTTGCAACGCCATTTGGGCTTAAAAAACGCACCCAGGATTTAGGCTTAACCTTTGCGAAATGGGGTGCAAAAGATTCTCCATTTATTGTATTACCGCTTTTGGGCCCTAGCACTATTCGTGACAGCGTGGGCTTATTGACTCAATATAAACTCCTTACGGTTTATCCATATTTACATAATTGGCAAGTATCATGGAGCCTGATATCACTTGAATATATTGATACCAGAGCAGATTTATTGCCAGCAGATAAATTAATCCAGCAATCATTTGATCCTTATGTGTTTGTCCGCAGTGCCTATTTACAGCATCGTACGCATCAAATTGATACTAATGAGGCGCTTAAAGGGCAACGAATTGGTTTTGGTCAACATCATGCAAAATCAACCCAACCTGTTGCAACAAGCAAATCAACCACAACAGATGCGAGCGATCCCTATGTTGAATAATTACAATATGATCTAAAAAATATGCTGCATATAGTACTATATGAACCCGAAATCCCGCCAAACACCGGCAACATAATTCGCCTATGTGCCAATAGTGGCGCCACTTTGCATTTAATTGAACCGCTCGGTTTTGAACTGAATGATAAACAGTTAAAACGGGCTGGATTAGATTATCATGTTTTGGCTCAGGTCAAAATTCATGCTAGCTTAGAACAATTTCAAACAGCGATAAACCCCAAACGCATTATTGCCTGTTCGACCAAAGGCACCACAAACTATAGCATAATTAAATTTCAAGAGGATGATGCTTTGCTATTTGGACCTGAAACCCGCGGCCTGCCTGCCGAAATCCTTAACTCCTTGCCTAAAGAACAAGTAGCTCGCATTCCAATGGCACCACACAGCCGTAGCCTTAATTTATCCAATTCTGTAGCGATTATTTTGTATGAAGCTTGGCGTCAGCTGGATTTCAGGCAGCCTCTTTAAGAGACGCAATAATAGCAGCTGGCTCCATCATTTTACCAAACCCACCCTCTAGGTCTCCATGCACTGGCCCTAAGATAGTAGCACCCTGCTCCTTAAGCTCAGTAAAGTTTTTTTGCACTGCTGGATGCTGCCACATTTGTTGATTCATAGCTGGAGCTAAAACTATAGGAGCTTTAGTTGCGAGACAAACAGTACTAAGCAGATCAGAGGCAGCAGCACTGTTAAGTCGTGAAGCAATGCCCGCTGACGCTGGCGCAATTAAGATTAGTTCAGCCCATTTGGCTAGCTCAATATGCTCAATCGCAGCTTCCTCAGCAGTACTAAACATATCTTGCCTAACTAAATTTCCAGATAGAGTTTGCAGCGTTAAAGGAGTAATAAATTGCGCGCCGCCTTTGGTTAAAACCACCCGAACAACTGCGCCCTCTTGCCTTAACAATCTAATTAGTTCTGCGCTTTTATAAGCAGCAATACTGCCGCTAATGCCAAGTAAAATATGCCGAGATTCTAATGTCATATATTAATACAAATTTATTTATTATTTTTTGCCTCATCCAGCTTTTGCTGATAAATAGCATCAAAATTTACTGGTGCTAAATATAGTGGCGGAAAACCGCCCTTAACTGTCAGATCAGAAATTGCTGTACGAGCATATGGATAGAGAATACTAGGACAAAAGCTACCCAACATAGCACTGGTTTTTTCCTCATCAAAATTCTTTACCGTAAAAATACCAGCCTGATTTAACTCAACCATGAAGGCAGTTTTATCTCCCAATTTGGCATGAATAGTTATCTTAAGTTGCACCTCATGAATATCACCAGTGAGTTTTCGATTTTCAATATGCAGATCTAAATCAACTTCTGGCTGCCACTCTTGCTGAAATATCTCAGGAGTGTTTGGCGCCTCAAAGGAGATATCCTTAACATAAAGGCGTTGAATATCGAACTCAGGAGTAGGAGCTGCTTTGGCTTTTGTCATAATTTTATCCCCGTTATTTCTATATTACTTGTATCAATTATTAACTAACGGCAGGTCAGCTTTTTGCCATGCTGAAACCCCACCAGCTAAAACATAAACATCATTGAAATCACTCTTCTTTAAGAAAGCACCAGCTTT
>JAGLXC010000337.1 GCA_023133095.1 Gammaproteobacteria bacterium
AAAAGATTAACATTTTTCAGTGTCACATTCAGCGCAGGAATATAAGCACTAGCATTTTGTAAACTCGCGTTACCATAAACTTTAGGTTTACTTACACTACCTGCTAAATTAAAATCAATATCTAACGCCCCCTTAATCTGGTTTACATTAGGAAAAAATAGCCGTACAAAATCTAAATTCTTTGTATGCCAGCCAAGCTTACCCTTAAGATTTTGCTTATTATCAAACGCAAACTCTATCTTAATCGGTACTTGCCCCTCCGGGATAACAGCTGCGGTTAAAGAGGTAGTATGCCTATCACGTTTTGCCTTTATATTAGTGGTTAAATTAAATTCATGACCAACAAATTGCGCTAGTTGTAAATGCTTTATCTGTGCATCAGCACTTAGCTGTGGCTTTGCTGCAGGTCCAAAAATTTTGCCGCTATCAACAATTGCACCTGATGCTCCATTTACAAAGTCACCAATTTTATTAATATTAAGCTGCCAGTTAAAATCGTAACTCTTAGCTAGTTTGCCTTGAAACAAAAAATTAGCCTGCTCTGCCATAACTTTAAGGTTAACTGCATCAATATGCTTGCTAGAACAAAAAAGAGAACCAGCAATACTATCTATTTTTATAGGCTTTAATAGCTCATTTGCAGTAGTAATCTTTATATCACGCAAACTTAATTGGTTAACTTTAAGCTTACCGTGTAATAGAGCCAGCAACTGCCACTTTAGCCGCAGATGTTGCGCTGTAACTGTAACTCCTGGTTGCTGATAAGAGAGTTTAGCAACATTAATCTCTTCTGCTAAAGATCCATGTACCTCTTTAAGCTCTAATTTACCTGGTATAAATTTACTCGCAACTTGAAGCGCAAAATGCAAACCAGATTCGGTATAAACCAGCCAGGTTGCGCCAATAAATAGTGCTAAAAAAACTAGCGCGGTTGTACTGATAACTCTATATCTTCTTCGCATCATAACTCAACACCCATATTAAACTGTACCATTCCAGTACGATCACTATGAAGTGGTTTCGCATAGGTTAACTCCATCGCGCCAACAGGCGACAGCCATACTAAACCTACACCTGTACTCTGACTATAGGGCTGCTTCCAGTTATCAGACGCTATACCTGAGTCATAAAATGCTGCCAAATAAAACTTCCGATAGACCTTTTGCCTGAGCTCAGCGCTACCTACTGCCAATTTGGTTCCAGGACCAATACCTTGATATTGATAACCGCGGACACTTTGAGCGCCACCAGCTGTAAACCAAAATGACATTGGTAATTTGGTTTCATCATCTTTATTAATAGCTGTATAACCAAAAGAGCCGCGCGCGACAAAAATTGAACCGGACCAAAGTGGCTGCAGAATTTTAGCATCTACTAGCATCTGCCCAAAAGTCACATTAGAGATAACATGCTGCGCTGCTCCCAAAACCGAAACATTAATACGATAACCTTTGGTAGGACTTACTGGATTATTGGTTGCGCGCCTTAACCAGCTAATACTTGGCACCAATAAAGTTGCATAGTTATAGCCATCATTATCGATATCTCTCCAGGTAAATTTGTCAGCATCACGAGTAAATTTCCACCATTCACTCTGCAGATTAACCCGCACAGTTTGCTGCCAACCATGCACTACCGTCGTATAACCAGGACCTACTTTCACTACTGCATTTCTACCAAAATCATATGACTCAGCCTGCACTCCAGCGCTCAAATCATAACGATCAGTAACAGGATTTGAGCCAGGAATAATATAGTGACTCTCGAGAGCTGCCTCTTCATTAGATGCGATTCGCAAATTACCGTTCATACGCTGACCATTAGTGGTTAAATTATACAGATCAAAACCTACATTACCCCTGGCTCCAGTATCCGTACCATAACCCAGACCAAAATTATATTGTTTTGATTTATGTGGCGTAACATTAACCTGAAGTGGTACCTGTAAATTCTGCGCCTTATCTGGCGCTGTACTCAAACTAACATTAGTAAATAAACCACTACTATTAAAATTATCTTGCGTGGT
>JAGLXC010000338.1 GCA_023133095.1 Gammaproteobacteria bacterium
AACAGCAAGTTATGCTAATGCCCAAGAATTACCGCAACTAGGCAATTATAGCTCAACTACACTCTCTAGCGCCAAGGAGCAAAGATTAGGGAAACAGTTCATGCTAGCGGTCGAGCAACAAAGCTCAGTTAATCACGATCCGCTTATTACTGACTATATAAACACTATTGGCGACAAATTGGTACAATATACTGATAATCGTGACACCCAGTTCCATTTTTTTGTAGTAAACAGCTCTGAAATCAATGCATTTGCAGGACCTGGCGGCTATATTGGCGTAAATTCAGCCCTAATTTTGACTACAAAAACTGAAAGCGAACTAGCCTCGGTCTTAGCGCACGAAATCACCCACGTTAATCAGCACCATATTGCCCGCTCTATGGCCCATGCTAAGGCGCTGAGTCTGCCAACCTTGGCTGCTATTGTTGCAGCCGCTGCAATTGGCGCAACCACTCACTCTGATGCTACAGCAGATGCAGCCATGGGAGCCGTAATGGCAGCGATCGGTGGCACCAGTCAAAATATGACCACATTTACTCGCAACAATGAAAAAGAGGCTGATCGGATTGGTCTACAAACATTGTATAATGCGGGCTTTAATCCTATGGCTATGCCGGCATTTTTTCATCAAATGCAGCAATCAGCCCTGGCTTATGGCAGCGAAATTCCAGCCTATCTGCAGGATCATCCAGTGACTGATGTGCGTATTGCTGATGCAGAAAATCGCGCCAAACAATATTCCAAACGCAAAGTTACAAGCAGCCTAGACTACTATTTAATGCGCGCTCGCCTTAGAGTTGCAACCACTAAAAATAATCGCGATGCTGTCGATTACTTTAAAGCTCAATTACAAACTAAATCTTACCAAAATTTGGCGGCAGCAGAGTATGGCTACACAGTAGCACTAACAAATGACCATAAACCACAAGCTGCAGTCCAGGTCATCAATAAATTAATAGCTAAAGCCCCAAACCAGGTTGTCTATCAAATGGCATTAGCAGAGGCTCAACTAAACAAGAAGCAATATCACCCAGCGATTAAAACCTTAAAACATAGCCTGGCTTTTTATCCAGACTACTATCCCTTGATAGTGGAGTATGCCCGCACTCTACTGAAAGCCAAACAGCCAAACCAGGCTCGTCTATTTCTACAACGACAGGTTTTAGATTATCCCAACGATGAACTAATTTATGCCCTGCTTGCTATAGCTCAAGGCAAATCTGGCCATCTGGCTGATGCCTATCAATCTCGGGCTAGAATCTGCGTTCTCTATGGCGATCTTGATATGGCAATTGTTCAACTGCATCAAGCCCAAAAACTGCCAAACTTAAGCAGCAACACCAAAGCCATTCTAGCTGCAAAGATTAAAAAGCTTAAAAAAATCCGTAAATCTCATAAATCTTCTTAAATAATTCATCGTCGGAAATCCTCATTCTGCCGCGCTATTGCGTATAATCAACTGCTTTTGAAAAAATTTTTTGAAAAAAATCCTGCAAAATTTTAATAGTGATGCTAAACTGCTAAAATTGGATAGTTTTTTGCCTATGCAAAAGCCAGCAGCGGATAGTCTGCATCTATATTAATTGTTAATTTATCAATAAGTTAAGAGAGAATGTCTATGCTGTACTGGCCATTAATACTTGGTGGGGTTGCATTTTTAGGTGCTACTTCAATGTTAGTCGTTTCAATAATCACAAGATCTCCTGCTGTAGCCCCAACTCCTGAAGAAATAGAAGAGGATGCTGTGACTGGACCACCATATGTGCGGCCAGCTTCTGAAGAAGAGACAACAGATGGCGTAGAAGAAATATCTCTTAAAATCGACTCATCACATTCTGGACCTCAGAGCCCAGCATCTGAACCGACGCCTCCTCTTACACCATACGAAGCATTTGTAGCCTTAGATTTAGGTCATGCAGAACCTCCTGCTACCTCTTGTTGCGCAAGATTAGGTATTGATCTTAATTTAATAGCTGGAGGATTACGAAGTGCTGCATCATCTATCGCTGATAGACTTCCAACCTTTAGCTGCCATCGTCCAGCTAACCCCCAAAATCTAGCTTTAAGACTTGCCCGAATGGCTGGTATAACCATTACTGAAGCAGCTGCTCTTATTAGCTTTATCTATTTAATGGAAGAAGGTACCAGCATAGCAAACAATGAAAATTATCCTGTTATAAATTTACCACAATATTTCTTGTCTTTTTTTTACGGATTCTTGGCTCAAGACTTTATAAGCTTGTTACCAGGAAACATCAAACAAATATGCTACAAAATATTGCATCAATATAATGCTGTAGAGTTTATGCTGATAATACTGGCAAGCAGAATAGCAGAAGAAGCAGTGCCCGGCACAAGCTTCATCTTTGACATCTATGCAATAGCACGTTTGGCTATGATAGTTCGCCACCGCGTAGGAGAAGAATATGAAAACCTGCTCCAAAAAATAAGAGGAACACGTTCTAATACATCCGATAGTGTGGTAACTGACAAAACCACTAATCCCCCCGCACCTGATAGAAAAAAAATACCGCTGGAATTATACACATCAAAACCAGGGCCTGTTGTAGCATACTCTGCTCTAGTATTCTCTTCTCTAACAACCTGGGCTTTGTTTAGCTACCTCTCTCCTACTTGTGTCTTTGGCGAAGCAACAGACACTCAGGAAAGATCAATTTTATCTTTGCTGCCAAATGATTTGCCTACTCTTATTCTCACTGCGTTATTAGGCGGCCTGACTTATACTGAAGCATGTAAAAAAATAAGAAATGGAGAGCTAGACTTTATAGCAAGAATAGCACCATTTGCGACTCTACTATTACGCCCAGGATACAGCTGGATAAACCTAGCATTAATCTTTTCAGGAGGGGTAGTAGGTAGTGTCGCTATACATGCAACTATTCATGATGATCAGATAGCGCAACACTGTAGAACATCACAAACACAAACTATAGCAAGAGCTCTAAGCTCTTTTAATCTAGAATCTCTGAAAGATCTACAAAATCAAGCCCTAGAATATGTAGGTCAAAACCAAACTTCTGCCAGATCCAATTATAAAAAGATGATATATATCCTCCATGTGCTTGCAATTATAGATGCCATATTTTTAGCAATTAATGCCATTTCAAGTGATGACCCAAATGGTTTGACCAATGTATTGATGCAACTACTAACAGACTCAATTCTGTACGGCAGCGCACTAGCTACTACTGTCGTAGCTGAAAACTCCTTCTCTGAGGTAAAAAACACAATTGGAAATAGACTGATACATGCATG
>JAGLXC010000339.1 GCA_023133095.1 Gammaproteobacteria bacterium
GAGAGTTACCCATAATGTGCGGTAGCCATTGATCGCGTTTACGTAACATGGAGATAAGCAGGCGCTCGATTTTTTGGTAATCATTATCTAAATGCAATAGCAGATCAGCTAGAGCCGCAGCATAGGGCGGATTGTCTTCTAAACTAAGCAGCAGATTTTCTACTGCCAGGTGGTAACAGCGCTCTGTAGTTTGTTGCTCCACAATATTAGCCGCAGCACCAAAGCCTGCAGTGAGTGGCATTTGCTGGGTTAAGCTATAACAGAAGGCGTCAATAGTATAAATTCTTAAGCGATTAGGATTAGTTAAAATTTGCCAATTAAGTTCTTGATCGCGTTTTAGAGCTGCGCGCGCTAATTGCCAGATTTTAAGTTGATGCGGTTCCGTTGGTGGCGGACTATTTTTGGCGTAAGTTAGCGCCGCCACAACTCTGGTACGCATCTCAGCTGCAGCCTTACGAGTAAAGGTGATAGCCAGGATCTCCTCTGGCGCTTTTTTAGCCCGCGCCAATAGGACTAAATAGCGTTGCATTAACAGACTGGTTTTACCGGAACCCGCTGGCGCCTCTACAATAAAGGAGCAGCCAGCATCTAACGCTGTTGTGCGTTCTGTATAGTCACTCGTTAGCATTAGTTGACTCCTCTCTATCTCCAGGTTCAATAATGCGACACATTGGTTGCAAATGACAGTTGCGACAGCTGTTGTTAATATATTTAGGATCAACTGCGGCTTTACCCTGGCAAAAATCTTGGCCCAAAGTAGTTAATGTTTGTTGCCACTCATTGCACTGCTGATCCCAATTCTCTGCTGCCTTGGTTTTTGGCAGTTGTTCGGCTGATTTTGTTATCGCTTTGAACTTTAAGTCGCCCTTTTTCAGTTGGGCAAAGGCAATTCCAGCTACAGGCTGTTTGCTCGTTATACAATATAGCGGCAGCTGTGGTTCATCAGGTCTGTCTCCATCCCAGCTGGTGATTTCACTCTTGCCAGTTTTATAGTCTATGATAATAATTGAGCCATCCTCTAGTTGGTCAATGCGATCGATTCTGGTGTTTATAGCTTTTAGTGGCTCCAGGTTAACTGTATGCCATTTCTCCTCAGCTAGCACAGTAAAAGGTATTCTAACCTTTTCCAGCAGCAGCCAATCCCACAGTAATTGTTGTAATCTACGGTTTTCTAATCTGACAAATTGTGGTGTTAACTGCTTTGCATCTAGTAATACTGTTTTGATAGCATTATCAATAATAGTCAATAGCTCGGTATCAGTTAAGGAGTGTAGTTTAGCCTGGCTGCCAATAGCTCGCCAGAGCGTCTCTAAGGCAGCATGTACTAGTATTCCGCGCTCAGCTGCAGATAGACCTGCTTGCTGAGTTTCTAAAGCCTTAGCGCCTAAGCGACATTCTGCAAAAGCGCGAAATGGGCAGGCCGCCTGTAGTTTAAATAGCTTGGTACCGCCGTGAATCTCTTCTGTATCATTAATGGTTGGCGCTATAGCATCTACGAGTGTCTCTAGCTTAGTAGGCTGCCATCTCTCTTCATGGTTTGGTAAATCAAGCTCAGCTATAGGGATTTCAGC
>JAGLXC010000034.1 GCA_023133095.1 Gammaproteobacteria bacterium
CAAAATTAGACACTAAAATTAATGTTCGCTATGCTGGTACTAAAGAAAAACTTACTCTGCTAGATGGACAGGAGCTGCAGCTTACCCAACAAACCCTGGTTATTGCTGATCAGAGTAAAGCCTTAGCTATGGCGGGAGTAATGGGCGGAGAGCACTCTATGGTGACAGATGCTACCTCGGATATTTTTTTAGAAAGCGCCTTTTTTAGCCCTATTGAGGTTGCCAATGCTGCGCGCTCTTATGGGCTCCATACTGAATCATCACACCGGTTTGAGCGTGGAGTCGACTTTGAGTTACAGGCTAAGGCTATAGAGCGTGCAACTGAGCTGATTTTGCAGATAGCCGGTGGCACAGCCGGGCCTACACAAGAGGTTACCAATAAACAATATCTGCCAACAATCAAACCAATTACACTGCGTAAAAAACGGATTACCCATATTTTGGGTATTACTATTGCTGCAGATCTTATAACAAACATTTTACAAAATTTGCAGATGCAAGTTGAAGAAAATCAAGAGGGCTGGGAGGTTAGGGCGCCAACTCATCGCTTTGATATTACTAGTGAAATAGATTTGATTGAAGAGATAGCGCGTATTTATGGCTATAACAATATTCCTAACCGCAAACCTAACTCCAAATTAGAAATCAGACCCACATCTGAAAAGCTGCTTTCAGAACGCAGAATAGCTTCGCTCCTGCTTGATAAAGGTTATCATGAAGCTATTACTTATAGCTTCGTTTCTCTCAAACTGCAGGAATTATTGCAGCCTGAGGCCAAACCTTTAGCCCTGCAAAATCCTATTTCGCAGGATATGGCAGTAATGCGAACCAGCTTATGGCCAGGCCTGATTCAGGCAGTGCTTTATAATTTAAATCGCCAGCAGAGTAGAATTCGCCTATTTGAAACCGGGCTCTGCTTTAATAAGAGCCAAGATGAGCTAAAGCAGCAACCATTTTTAGCTGGAGTTATAACTGGCAACATTTATCCGCAGCAGTGGGGGGTATCAACAAGAACCGTGGACTTTTTTGACCTTAAGGGTGATATTGAATCTCTGTTTTCCTTAACGGGAATGTTGCCAAAAATTCGGTTTGTAAAAGAGTCTCATCCAGCATTGCATCCAGGAAAAAGTACCAAAATTTACCATAACAATAACGTGATTGGCGCATTGGGTGAACTGCACCCTGGTATTAAACAAAAACTTGATATAAACACATCTATCTATTTGTTTGAATTGGATTTTAATTACATCAGGCAAGGGTTGCTTCCTCAGTTTAATGCTGTCTCCAAATATCCAATTATGCGACGTGATATTGCTATTATAGTAGATGAACAGATTCCATCTGAGCAACTTATAGAAGAAATAACCTCTATAAGCAATGAGTTATTGCAGGATGTTCAACTGTTTGATATTTATCAAGGCGAAGGGGTTGAAAAAAATAAAAAAAGTGTCGCATTAAACTTGATTTTTCAACATAATTCACGCACTCTAATAGACACGGAAATTGATGATTGTGTTGCTGAGATAGTTAAGCAATTACAGCAACAATTTAATATAGTGTTAAGAGGATAACATCATGGGAACACTTACTAAAATTGAATTAGCACAAAATTTATTTGATACACTTGGTTTGAGCAAAAGAGAGTCGAGAGATATTATTGATTCTATTTTCGAAGAGATGCGTCTTGCCCTAGAGCAAGGTGAACAAGTTAAAATTTCTGGTTTTGGTAACTTTAATCTACGTGATAAAAAAGAGCGACCAGGAAGAAATCCTAAAACCGGTGAAGAGATATCTATTACACCTCGTCGAGTAGTTACTTTTCATGCAGGACACAAATTAAAAGTAAAGGTGGAGCAATATGTTGGAACAGAATTTGAGTGATTTGCCACCTATTCCTGATAAGATATATTTTACTATTGGTGAAGTAAGTGATCTTTGCAAATTAAAATCATATGTCTTACGTTATTGGGAACAGGAATTTCCTCAGCTAAAACCTAATCGGCGCGGTAATCGCCGCTATTACCAATATAAAGATGTAGTAATGGTACGTCAAATTAGAGATCTTCTATATAATCAAGGATTCACTATAGACGGAGCGCGAGTGCAGCTATCAAAAAGTGATAACACACATAATGCTATGTCCAGTACCAAAGAGTTTATTAAAAATGCGCTCAACAGCCTGGAACAGATATTAGCAGAGTTAAAGACCGAGTCCTAATCGGGGCGTAGCGCAGCCTGGTAGCGTACTTGCATGGGGCGCAAGAGGTCGTCGGTTCAAATCCGGCCGTCCCGACCAAATATAATTACGAGATCACAATGGAAAAAGTGTTCAATAAAAAGTTGCTAGAAATATTAGCTTGTCCTATTTGCAAAGGCAAATTACAATACAGCAAAATATCGCAAGAGCTAGTTTGCAAATTTGATAAATTGGCTTTTCCAATTCATGATGGAGTTCCCATTATGCTGGAAGAGTCAGCTAGAAAAATAACTGAATAGAAGGAATAAAAGATGATTGATTTTAGAGTAATAATTCCGGTTCGCTATGACTCAACCAGGCTACCGGGTAAACCTTTAGCTGATATTGCTGGCAAACCGATGATGCAGCATGTTTATGAGCGTGCTATCCAAAGTGGAGCAACCAGTGTAGTTATTGCTACTGATGATAATCGTATTGCTAAAGCCGCTAAACATTTTGGCGCTACAGTCTGCATGACAGCTGGAGACCATGCCTCTGGAACTGACCGTGTTGCAGAAGCTGCGGTAAAATTGGGCTATGATGATGACGATATTATTGTTAATCTTCAAGGTGATGAACCCCTAATTCCACCAAAGCCAATTCATCAAGTTGCAAACAACCTAGCCGAACATGATAATGTGAAAGTTGCTACTTTATGTGAACTAATTACGACTTCTACAGATCTACTAGACCCTAATATCGTAAAGGTAATAATGAATCATAGGAACTACGCCTTATATTTTAGTCGCGCACCTATTGCCTGGGATCGCTCATCTTTCCCTCTGCAGCCAGGGCAGGAACTAACTAGCACTCATTACCGTCACCGCGGCATCTATGCCTATAGAGTTGGTTTTCTATTAGAATATACCCAATGGGAAGAGTGTGATATAGAACATATGGAAGGGCTAGAACAGCTTCGTACTTTATGGAATGGTGCTAAAATCCATGTTGATATTGCGAATGAAAAAATTCCTCCTGATGTAAACACAGAAGAGGATTTGTGTAAACTCCGTAAGCTTATGGGAGAGCAGGTTAAATAAAGTAATTAACTAACTAATAAATATATGGACCTTCACCTTTTATTACTATTGTTATTAATTTGCATATCTGCTTTTTTTTCAGGTGCAGAGATTGCTTTTACCTCACTTTCACCTGCCAAAACTCGCACTTTCAGAGACGATAAACGTTTTGCTAGCAAAGCAATTGTTCGGCTTAAAAATCGACCTGAAAGTCTGCTAATCACCATTTTGCTTGGTAATAATCTCTCTAACATTCTAGCTACAGTAGTGGCTACTCTTTGGGGAATAAAGGTTTTTGGGAACACAGCTATTGGCATTGTTACCGGATTTTTGACCTTTTTTATATTAATCTTTGGTGAAATCACTCCTAAAACTTTAGCACAAAAATATGCTGAAGGTTTTTCCAGATTTATGGCATATCCTCTGTTATGGCTAACCTATATTTTATGGCCAATTATTTGGCTGCTAGAAAAATTTATTCATAGTTTAATGAAGATATTTAACGCCCAAAATCCAATTCAAAGTATGAGTGAAAAGGAGCTGTTGGCCTTGGTTGATATTGGCACAAAAGAGGGTGTGATTGAGGAGCATGAACAGGAATTTATTGAGAATGTACTTGAGTTTACTGACACTATAGTTGCTGAAATCATGACCCATGAAAAGGATATTGAGGCACTTAGTGTTAACACTAGATTCCAGGATGCAGTAAAGTTTTTTGTTGAACATTCGCATTCACGCATTCCAATCTATAAAGATGATATTGATAATATTGTTGGTGTGATTACTGTGCATGATATATTACGTTTAACCTGTAAATCTGATCCAATCAATAGCCTGGCTGATTTTCATTTTAATCCAGTTGTTGTTGTACCTAAAACCAAAAGCATCAGCAAACTATTTCAGGAATTTCAAATTCGTCGGCAACATTTGGCAATAGTAGTTGATGAACATGGTGAGACAGTTGGAATCGTTACTCTGGAAGATATCCTGGTAGAGATAGTAGGGGATATAGTGGATGAGCAGGACCGAGAGTTTAAAAAGATCTATCAAATAGGCAAAAACTGCTGGGAAGCTTTTGGCGAGGCAACTATAGAACAGGTCAATGATGCGCTTGATATTGAGTTAGATTACCCTGAACATCAGACAATTAGTCTATTGATCTTAGAGCAGCTGCAGCGTTTTCCAAAGCAGGGAGAAAAAATAGGTTATGGTGATTTAGTTTTGCAAGTAAAAGCTATGGGAAAAAATCGGATAGAAAAGGTAACTATTACGCCATTAACCGGCATGGAAGATAACAAGTAACGCAGCAATGATACCTATTCCTGCAGTCATAATACCGCCAAGTTTAATAGTTAATTTATTTTCTAGCTGAATAAAGCTGCCTTCCAGATTATCCATTCGACCCTCTAATTTATCCATTTTTCCATCTAACTTGTCCATTCTGCCTTCCAGGTTATCCATTCTATCTTCTACCTGAATCATGTCATATTTGGTGGCGATTTGTTGCGGTACATTTTCAGCAAATATTTCAGCTTCAGCAGTAGCATGAGCTTCAGCAATTTTAGGTTCTACACCAGCAGCTTTTAAGCGGTTAGCAAATTTTAATGTATCAAAAGTGCTCGCCATAGGCATCTTCTCTTCTCCACGCAACTTTCAGTACTATTCAAAAACGGCCATTGATGGGCAATCTTGAACCAAAAAATCTCCTCCAAATGCTCATTTATTAGATATAAACTCCGCTTTGTCGTCTATTTTTTTGCTCAACCTTGCCGCATCACTGACCGTTGACCATCTTCATGATTAGCGCTAAATATTACTTTTCTTTAACTTGTTTTATCACAAATAATTAGGTAATAGTGATCGCTTTAAAAAAGAAATGCAATACGGTGATTTTTACAGGAGTGTTTTTTATTCAGGAACAGCATCAGTTTCTGGTGTTGCTGTTGCACTTGTTGTTGCAGTGTCGTCGCCAGTAAGATCTCGTGTAGCAAGAGTAGAGTAGCAATCTAATGTTTGCTGTTTTGTAAGCCGTGCATTTTCTACACCAGCAAAGACATCGCCTATTTTTGTAGTAAATCTTT
>JAGLXC010000340.1 GCA_023133095.1 Gammaproteobacteria bacterium
CATGATTCGGCCTAAAGTTGCCTCACCAACTGGCACATTAATTGGTTGCCCGGTATTTTCTACCTCTAAATTACGACGCACTCCATCGGTTGAACCCATTGCAATTGTACGAACAACACCATCACCCAACTGTTGTTGAACTTCTAAAATCAACCCCATTTCTGTTACTAACAGAGCATCATAAATCGCTGGTACATGCTCACGTGCAAATTCAACATCTACTACTGCGCCAATAATTTCAATAACTTTACCAATTTTTTTACTCATATTTTCCTCCGGTTAAACCGCTTCTGCCCCACCGACAATTTCAGTAATTTCCTGAGTTATGTCTGCCTGCCTAGTTTTGTTATACAATAGTTGCAGCCCATCGATCAACTCTGCTGCATTGTCTGTAGCATTTTTCATTGCAACCATTCGCGCTGCCTGCTCACAAGCAATGTTATCGATAATCGCTTGATAAACTTCAGCTTCACCAAACCTACGCAAAAGGTCGATTAACAGCTGCTCTGTATCTGGTTCATAAATATAGTCCCAATAGCGACCGCCTTTGTTCTCCTCTTCTGCAAGCTCTAATGGCAATAATTGCGCTGTTTTTGGTTTTTGAATCATGGTGTTAATAAATTCATTGTAGGTGATATATAGACGATCTATATTCCTTTCTCGATAAGCCTGACTCATTATCCGCAAGCTACCAATAATATCTGCTATTTTAGGATTATCACCAAGATTGCTGATCTGCGCTACAATATTAACTCCCTTATTTTTAAAAAATAGCTCAGCTTTAGTGCCAATTAAACATAGATCAATTTCCACCCCTTGTTTCTGCCAGGCCTGCATCTCTTCTAATAATTTTTTAAATAGATTAATGTTTAAACCACCACACAAACCACGATCTGATGAAACCACTATATAGCCAACTCTTTTCACCTCTTCGCGCTTTTCTAAAAAGGGCGAATGAAATTCGCTATGGCTGCCAGCAACATGGCCAACAACAAAACGAATTCTTTCAGCGTATGGCATAGAGGCTTGCATTCGCGCCTGGGCTTTGCGAATTTTGCTAGCTGCTACCAATTGCATTGCATTGGTAATTTTTTGAGTACTTTTAATGCTAGCAATTTTGGTACGAATCTCTTTGCTGTTTGACATTTAGATCACCAGCTCCCCTTTTGCTTAAAATCTTCTACTGCTTTTCTTAATTCTGTTTCAGTAGCATCATCATAAGTTGGATTTTGCTCAATTTTATCTAGTAACGCTTGATAGTTTGTATGCATAAATTGCAACAGCTCACGCTCAAAGTCGGTAACTTTGTTTAACTCAATCTCACTTAAACAATCTTTTTCTACAATGAACAGGCTAACACCCATCTCAGCAACATTAAGCGGCGCATATTGGAACTGCTTCAACATCTCTACAGCTCTTTGTCCATGCTCTAGCTGTTTTCGAGTTGGTTCATCTAGCTCTGAAGCAAATTGGGCAAAAGCCTCCAGCTCTCGATACTGAGCTAAAGTTAAGCGCAAACCACCGCCTAATTTCTTAATAATTTTAGTTTGGGCAGCTCCACCAACTCGAGATACTGAAATGCCAACATTAATTGCAGGTCTAATGCCTGCATTAAAGAGATCGGTCTCTAAAAATATTTGCCCATCTGTAATCGAGATAACATTGGTTGGAATAAATGCTGAAACATCACCAGCTTGCGTTTCAACAATTGGTAATGCTGTTAATGAACCAGTTTTGCCTTTTACTTGCCCACTAGTTATCTCTTCAACATAGTCAGCATTAAGTCTGGCAGCTCGCTCTAGTAAACGTGAATGGAGATAAAAAATATCACCAGGATAGGCCTCTCGACCTGGCGGTCTTCTAAGTAATAATGAGATCTGACGATAGGCCCAAGCATGTTTGGTAAGATCGTCATAAATAATTAAGGCATCTTCACCTTTATCACGAAAATATTCGCCCATAGCACAACCAGCATAAGGCGCAATATATTGCAAAGATGCATCATCAGCAGCCGATGCTGCTACAATAATTGTATGCTCTAACGCATCATGCTCTTCCAATTTGCGCACTAAAGCTGCAACTGTTGAATTTTTTTGCCCAATAGCAACATAGATACATTTAACACCTGTACTTTTTTGATTAATAATCGTATCCAATACAATAGCTGTTTTACCAGTCTGACGATCACCAATAATTAGTTCGCGTTGACCACGCCCAATCGGCACCATAGCATCAATAGCTTTTAAACCGGTTTGCAGGGGCTCATCAACTGATTGCCTAGAAATAACGCCTGGTGCTACTTTTTCAATCGGAGAGCTATGTTCAGTATTTAACGCACCTTTGCCATCAATAGGTGCGCCCAAAGCGCTTACAACTCGGCCTAACAGCTCCTCACCAACTGGAACCTCTAAAATACGACCGGTACATTTTACTGTTTGCCCCTCGGCTAAATGGCCATAGTTACCCATGACTACTGCACCTACTGAATCGCGCTCTAAATTTAGCGCCATTCCATAGGTGTTGCCAGCAAACTCTACCATCTCGCCATACATAACATCAGACAAACCATAGATGCGTACAATGCCATCTTTAAGACTGGTAATAATACCTTCAGTACGCTCTTCTGGCGGCAGTTCAAATTTTGCAATCCGCTCTTTGATTAAATCACTAATTTCTGCTGGATTCAACGCCATATTTTTAATCCCCTATTATACTCTTCGCGATTAGCTTTTATTGAGTATATTTATATTTATGTTATTAAATTTTTTCTTAACTTATCCAATTTACTTCGTACTGAGCCATCAAGTACCCGATCGCCCATCCGTACCAAAACACCGCCTAACAAACTTTTATCTTCACTATAATGAGCTACAATATTAGCTTGAAAACGTTTTTGTAAAACTTCTACTAATTTCTGCTGCTGCGCTTTATCTATAGCAAACGCAGTTATAATTTCTGCCTTCTGCACCCCTTCGTGTTCAGCTACCAATTTTTGATATAGCTCAAAAATAGCAGGTAAAAATGGTAAACGCCGTTTAAGCGCCAGCATTCGAATAAAATTTTGCCCATGTTGATCTAAAATTTTACTACAGCCATCAATAAAAAGTGCAGATCGCTGCTGCCAATTAACTCTAGGATCTGCTAAAAAATTTCTGATATCAGGATCGCAAGTAACCGCTGCTAATGCAGCTAAAATCTCAGACCATTTTGCAAGCGAACTATCAGCCTTTGCAATTGCAAAAATTGCTTTAGCATAGGGACGAGCTATAACAGCATTATCTGACATCTTATTTTCAAACCTCTGCAATAAATTTATCGATCAGCTCTTTATTGGTTGCTACATCAATATTTGTTGCAATTAATTTTTCAGTTGCTGCAACCACTAAATTAGCTACATCAGCTTTAAGTTGTTGTTTAGCTTTTTCAGATTCAGTCGCAATATCAGATTTAGCAAGCTCATGGATCTTTTTTGCCTCTTGTTGGGCTTTATCTTTTGCTGCTTCAACAACTTGCGCTGAACGTAAATTTGCCTGCCCTACAATATCAGAAGCCTCGCCTTTTGCTATTTGCAACTGTTTTTTTGCCTTTTTCTCTGCTAAAACCAGGCTCTTCTCACCTCGTTCAGCAGCCTCTAAGCCATCAACAATTTTCTTTTCGCGCTCTGCCATTGCCTTCATAATTGGTGGCCATATATATTTCATGGTTACCAAAACTAAAACAGCAAAGGTAATCAGTTCACCAAATAGGGTAACATTGATATTCATTTATCTAGCTACCTGCATGAGCTTTTGCTGCATTCGCAATTGCTAATAACAGTGGATTATTACCAAATAATAACAACAACCCCATTGCAATTGAAACTGCGGCAAATGCATCAACCAAACCTGCCATTAAAAACATACGCACCATTAGCATAGGCCCTAACTCTGGCTGCCTTGCGACACCTTCTAAAAATTTACCACCCAAAACTCCAAAGCCAATAGCCGTACCTAAAGATGCCAGCCCAATCAATAAACCAATACCTACTGCTGTTAAGCCTTGAACATTGGCAACTAATTGTGCTATTTGTAGTGCGTGTTGTTGCATATAATACCTCCTATACCCTTCGCGATTGAACTTTATATCGCTGTGGGTAAAAATTAATCATGTTAATCATGTGACTCATGCGCCATACTCATATAGACAATCGTCAACATCATAAAAATAAATGCTTGTAGGGTAATGATCAAAATATGAAATAATGACCATATGCCTCCAAGCGTCCACTGAATCCACCATGGTAATAGTGCGATCAAAATAAAAATCAATTCTCCTGCAAACATATTACCATAAAGTCGTAATGCTAATGAAATTGGTTTAACAACTTCTTCTAAACAACGAAACAGAACATTCAATGGCAACAGCCACCAGCCGAACGGTTTCGATAAAATCTCTGTGGCTAAATGCCAACCCTTTACTTTGATATTGTAATAGATGATTAAACAAAACACTCCTAAAGCAATAGCAGCTGTTACATTAAGATCATCGGTTGGGACTGGCCGAAAATCGATGACCCCAAAAATATAGAGCACATTAGGTATAAGATCGACAGGAATGAGGTCCATGAAATTCATCAAAAATATCCACATGAAAATTGTCAAAGAGAGTGGCACTAACAGCTCATTTTTGCCATGAAAGGCCTCTTTGACCATGCTCTGGACAAAGCTAAAAATTGCCTCCACCAAATTCTGCAAACGCCCCGGCACACCGCTTGTCGCCCTACGCGCTACATACCAAAAGAAAAATAGAAATAGAGCCCCAACCACTACTGAAGTGATCAAAGTGTCAATATTTAAGGTCCAAAAACCACCATTGCCTAATTTCATGGTGTGCAGATTAAGCTGCAGATAGGTCAGATGATGCTGGACATATTCACCTTCTGTTGGGTGTAAAAAGCTCACACGATTCTTCCTTTTGCTCTATTAAGGAAATAGATTATAGTACAAAAAATGATCATGGTCTACTTCCAAACCACATAAAACCCATATAGTAAAATAGACAAATAGGCAGCCACATACCCAATAACAACCGCAACTAGCTGCACTGGCAAAAATTTAACTATCAGCACTAAAAAAATAGCGCTCATGAATAATTTAACCAGCTCGCCAATATAGAAATCTCGAATTATTTGACCGGTGGTACGTTCGTGTTTGGAAAAAAATTTATGTACAAAATAGATGCTGGGGATAATGCATGCTATAGCCCCCAGAATAGCTGATATCCCGGCCGCAAAATCCTTAAACCACCACCAAACTACAAACAGCAGCATTGCTACTGCTATTTGTAATATGATTAGTTTGTATGCGTCTTTACGCGCCTTTTGCAGCACTTATCTAATTATTCAGCAGCTTCAGATTTTTTACAGCATTTACAACCATGCTTGCTCTTTACTGCATAATAGATAGTGAAAACAGCGGCTAAGCCAATTAGAATATAAATTAATCGAGACAATAAGCTCATAGGTCCAAAGAAATGGGTTATAAGATTAAGATGCAATAAGCCAACCAAACCCCAATTCAAGCCACCTATAATGATTAAAAGAATAGATATCCAGTGTAAAATTTTCATATTTTCTCCTTAATTATTAGGATTATTGAATAATTTGTAGCAAGAAAGATTATAACAGAGCTCTGGCGTATAGCAAGAAATCCTGTTAAAGCAAGCTCTTAAGACTAAATTTCTTACCGCAAAACGCTAAGCCGATCTGGATGATATTAGTTGCTCCTAACTTTTGCGCTTCAGCAAAATAATCTTTGCTGGCTGTTTGCTCTAAAGCTTCTGCGACTGTTTTAGCTAATAGTTCATCTAGTTTTTTATCATTAATTTTTGAGCTTGGTTTTTCTACCCGTTTTAGTTCAAAGATTATGGTGGGT
>JAGLXC010000341.1 GCA_023133095.1 Gammaproteobacteria bacterium
ATTTAAAGTATCTACATTTAGAAAACTTAGGAAATTCTGGTTTTTCTGATGTATGTAAAATTATAGGCAATTATAAAATTACAACATTAATATACTTACATGTAATAGCTTGCCCCTCGCTTAGCAGATTTTCACTGGAAGCGAATCCTCACCTTGACTGGGGCTTTGTTAACTGTCCTAAACTTGTTACTATACATTTAAGAAATAACTTGCCTAAGTCACCTAGATCACCATTATCTCCTAGCAGACTCTTTAAACCAAATTTCATCACTCCTCTTGTGCTGGATGGAGAATCTAGTATGGACAAATATCTTATTGAAGATTGTTCCGAGTTAGTAGTTACATCCGAGATACCAATAGCATTGCTACTAGATCAACAAACTGCTGCAACTGACCCTCCATTTCCGCAAAATATAACTAAGTTATTATATGATGCATTAACAAAAGCTCTAACTATTTATATATCCAAACATCCTAAATTACAAAGACCATCTTGCTCTGTAGTCGGAGTGAAAAACTTTACCAAACAAGAATCAGCGGCAACAGGAACCAGATATTACGATACGATAGGATGCTACCTTAATGGACAGTATACACGCTGGGGATTTGCCACATACACCGAAGGAAGCACGACTGTTTCTCTGGCTCTATTGAAAAACGCTTTTTCTAAAGCTATGGGGCCAAATATATCTACTGCTATTATCCAGTTAATATCAGATGGCCCTGAAAAAGTATTAAATTTACAGCCTGTTCTATTCTGTCCGCTAAATAAAACACGCACAGGTAATCTACCTATCCTTCGTTTACCCACAAATCATGTTCCCCGCTCCCCCAGCACATTGTCTATTTCGTCATCACCACCTGACTCAGCGACAAGTTCAGCACCTCCATCGCCAGATGGATCTCCAGATAAAGATGGCTCCACAGAAACATGGGAGCAAGTTCCTCTCGGTGATGGCTCTCCGCCCTTGCCACCATCACCGCCACATTAGAGCTACAAAAAACTAAGCGTACAACCGCTCTTCACCCGCGCCTGCAACATTAGTTACGCAGCGGCTGCAAAGTTCAGGATGCTCTTTATTGCTACCAACGTCAACTCGATAGTGCCAACAACGAATACACTTTTTCTGCGTTGATGCTGCGACTGTCAGCCACAAGCCATCTATTTCAGTTGCAACTGCTGTTCCTGGACGCGAGTCGATCGCCGCTAAAGTTGCGGTCGCAGTAATAAAGACAAATCGCAGTTCATCGCCTAGCAGCTCTAGCTCTTTTAATAGCTCAGGCTCGCAATATAGCGTTACATCAGCACCTAAAGCTGAACCAATTTGGCCATCATTACGGGCTTTTTCTAGTTCCCTATTTACTGCATCTCTAATTTGCATTAATTTACGCCAATAGTTCTGCTGCATAGGATGACCGGCTGGAATCTGGACAAAGTTATCATACCAGGTAGATAAGAATACCGATTTAGCACTTTTATCAGGTAAATGTTGCCAGATCTCTTCGGCGGTAAAGCTTAAAATTGGTGCTAACCAACGCACTAGTGCCTGCAAAATATAGTACATTGCGGTTTGGGCTGAACGCCGCGCTAAACTATCAGTTTGCATTGTGTATTGACGATCTTTGATAACATCTAAATAAAAACTTCCCATCTCAACTGTGCAAAAATTGTGCAGCTTTTGATAGATGGTATGAAATT
>JAGLXC010000342.1 GCA_023133095.1 Gammaproteobacteria bacterium
GTCACATAGCTCAATGCATCATCTGCAACGCAGCAGACGACTCCGCCTAGGTAAGCAGGCGGTGCCATTGGGCTCTGACCACCAGGAAACTCAATAGCTCCGACTTGTCGTCTGCCTGGCAGGGCTGACATTGACGCACCACTGCGCCCTTGACTGCCACCAAATAAACTATGTCTCTGAGGTCCAGCAGCAACTGCGGTTGCTCTTTGCTCTAGCGTTGAGGTAATCTCTGCAGCTCTCCTCTGGGACGCCGCATCCCATTGCCCATGTGTATCAAATCTAGCAAAAATTGCATCTAACTCTAACCTTAAGTCATGTTCTCCCGCACCAGAGGCAAAAGCCCCTCCCGATACGCCAGGCCTCTGAGATCCAGCAGCAGCTATGGCTACGGCTGTGGCCTCTTTTGGTGAAGCAACCTTGCGGATATGTTCTTTTATGCCTGTCTCTCCCAACTTATTACCCGCATCTTCATGTCCGCATTCTGCTGCAACTAGATACCAATATACTGCTCTATCAAGATTCTTCTCTACTCCAAAACCTCCGTTTTCATAAATACGCCCTAAGAAGTATGCTGCATCTCCATCGCCTTGTTCTGCCGCCCTCATATAATATTGCGCTGCTTTACCAAGATCTTTCTCAAACCCAAATTTCCCCTCATTAAAACATTCTCCTACATAACATTGCGCCTCTATGCAGCCCTGATCTGCTGCTATTTGCAGCGGATTTCTGGATATAATCCCATATATATTATGCAATATCTTACATTCAAGTACCCTTGCACCTATATGCCTCTGATTTGCTGCACTTTCCAAATCAGTCATTACTGGATTATAATCTTCCTTGTCATGCCTGTGGCCATCTCTCCAGAGAGTTTCATACAAAGCTTTCCCTCGCCTAAACCGCGCATCTACATTTCCACGCTTCGCTTCATTCTTAATCGATAATAAAAAAGGTTGATCAACAGCAACCGATGCTGCCTGAGAACGCCTTAGACGCTCTATATAAGCTTGTATGTGTGGTTGTGCTAACATGTCACACGCACCTGGATGTGATCTTCCGCTAGCATCAGATTCAGCTGCGGCTAGATACCAATATACTGCCATACCGAAATCTTTCTCTATTTCTGCTGAAACTCCTGCTCCATAAATAACTCCTAATTTGAAGGATGCATCTTTATGATCCTGTTCTGCTGCCCGCTTATAATATTGCTCTGCCTTAACAAAATCCTTTTTACTCGCACACACATCTCCCATATGATACTGCGCCTCTTTGCATCCGTTATCAGCAGCTCTTGTAAGCATAGTTAACGCTGCCTCAACATCTATAGCCCTTTGTTCTAAACAACACTCTTTCCATAAAAACAACTGCGCACCCAAATGCCCATACTCTGCTGCCTGTGTCAAAGGTATCAATGCTTCTCTCACGGTAGCACTACCATCGTTACAAATAGCCTTAAAATACAAATCTCTCCCTCTCCTGAACTGCGCATCTCTATTTCCACGCTTTGCTTCAGACTCAGTCAATATTTGTAACGCTTCTTCTTTCATATTAATCACCCTATATTGATTTTATAGATCATTCTAAGCTTAAACCACCAACCTTAACAAAGCATTAAGACTTTTAAATAAAACTCAACGGATGCGAACTGCGCGACGGGCCAACTTTTGATAAATCTCTTTGTCACTGGGTTCAAAGATAAAACCTGGGGCGGCACTATCATCTATGCTAAAGCGGCCCCTGAATCCAGAGGCCACTTATGATTTTTTCTTACGGGTGCGAACCGCGCGACGGGCCAGCTTCTGATAAATTTCGTGGAAGCTCTGCACTATCACCAGCAACGCCCTTCCTAGCGACAGAAGTACCAAAAAAAGCTGATGATTGAGCAAGAGCAACTCTTTGTTCAGGTATAGCAGTTTCCGAAAGCTCAGATTTAATTTTAAGAGCCATCTGCTCACAACGAGATTGCGCACCTGCATACCCACTATCTGCTGCTTTCCTATACCATTCTAGAGCCATCTGCTCATTAGGAGCTAATCCACCCTTACCTTTCGCATAATAGTCTCCCAAACGATATTGCTCAGCTGCATCCCCACTACTTGCTGCTGCATACCAACGTGCAGCTTCATGACCATCACGAGCCACACCTCCTCCTGATTCATAAGACATTGCTAAAAAAATTTGTGCTTCCTTATCACCTTGCTCTGCTGCTCTCTGAAGCCAATGTATTGTTTTTCCATAATCACAAACAATCCCCAACTGTTCTCCTGTTAAACTTAAATCCTCACTGCCATCCTGAAAGCTAACGGGCATAGTCCTCAAAAATTCTGTTGGTTCATCAACTGACGCCTCCTGACTCCCTGTTGCATAAATCATCGCTAATAGAAGCTGCATGCGTGCATCAATATCCTGCCCTTCTGCGTATTCAACCCAACGTACTGCTTCCATACGAAATGCAACGTCTCCTCTGGCTACTGCAAGTAAAAGATGACCCACTAAAGAATGTAGCGCATCCATATTTCCCGAACGCGCACGGTCCTTCAGAGCTTCCAAGTCAACCGGTAATGGTGTCGATATTTTTTTCATTTTAACTACCTCATATTTATTTTATAGACCATATCAGTATAGATCAGTAATATTAACATTACCTTAAGGCATCCTGGAAAAATTTAGCGCAATCATCCCAAGTCGAGATAAGTAGTTACAAGCTAATCTCTATTCTTCAATGTAAGCACCACTGGCAGAGCAATTAAGCAAGTAATCATAATATAAACGGCCGGCACTAATAAAAAAGAGCTCTTATGGATAAAGTAGGTGCAGACTAAAGGCGCTGTACCGCTTAAAAATACGGTAGGTATATTGTATGCCAGTGTTAACCCACGGGGAATAAAAGTAAAATCATACTAGTTAGCGCCGGAAGCTGCTGTCAATGCCTGGAATTGCTGGATATATTAATTGATGTTTGATATGGACAAC
>JAGLXC010000343.1 GCA_023133095.1 Gammaproteobacteria bacterium
TGAAGCCTTTACTGCAATGCGGGCACGAGGAGCTAAATCAACTGATATTGTGGTGTTAATAGTTGCAGCTGACGATGGCGTTATGCCGCAAACTATTGAGGCGGTTCAGCATGCTAAAGCTGCGAATGTGCCAATTTTAGTCGCAGTAAACAAAATCGATAAGCCAGATGCAGATCCAGAAAGAATTAAAACCGAATTATCCCATCATGAGGTTATTCCTGAAGAGTGGGGCGGTGAAAATATGTTTATGAATATCTCTGCTAAAGAAGGCTTAGGGATCAATGAATTATTAGATTCAATTTTAGTTTTAGCTGAAGTTTTAGAGTTAAAGGCCCCAGTTTATTCTCCAGCGCGCGGTGTGGTAGTTGAGTCTAGGCTAGATAAAAGCCGTGGCCCTGTTGCTACAGTGTTGGTGCAAAGCGGTACCTTGAAGAAGGGAGATGTGTTATTAACAGGTCACTATTATGGGCGAATCCGGACGATGTTGGGTGATGATGGCAAGCCAACAGTGAGTGCCGGGCCATCTATGCCTATTGAAGTAATAGGATTATCTGGTGCTCCTAATGCTGGAGATGATGCTATTGTGGTCGCGAGTGAGAAAAAAGCTCGTGAGATTGCGCTGTTTCGTCAGGGCAAATATCGGGATGTGAAATTAGCACGGCAACAAGCAGCAAAATTGGAAAATATTTTTGAGAATATGGGCAAAGATGAAGCCAGAATGCTAAATGTTGTATTAAAAGCTGATGTTCAGGGGTCAATTGAGGCAATCACTGAATCCTTAAATAAATTGTCTACTGATGAGGTGCAGGTAAAGGTTATAGCAAGTGGTGTTGGTGGCATTACCAGCACTGATGTAAATTTAGCATTGGCGTCACGAGGTATTGTTATTGGTTTTAATGTTAGAGCCGATAGCGTTGCCCGTAATTTAGCGAAACGCGAGAGTGTGGATATACGTTACTATAATATTATCTACAATTTAGTGGCTGAAGTTAAAGCTGCATTGATTGGTATGTTAGCGCCAGAGTTTGAAGAGAAAGTGGTTGGTATTGCTGAAGTGCGAGATGTGTTCCGTTCTTCAAAAATCGGAGCAATTGCAGGTTGTATGGTTATTGAGGGAGTGGTTCAGCGTAATAAACCGATTCGGGTTTTGCGAGATAATGTGGTTGTGTATGAAGGTGGATTGGAGTCATTGAGGCGTTTTAAAGAGGATGCAGGTGAAGTGCGCAGCAATATGGAGTGCGGTATTGGGGTAAAAGATTACAATGATATTAAAGTTGGTGATCAGATAGAGGTTTACGAGAAGGTCGAAGTAAAACGTGAAATCTTATAAACGTACAGATCGAGTTGCTGATCTTATCATGCAGGAGCTTGCTACAATAATTCAGTGCAGCCGTAGCAACCCTTTATTTACCCGTGTTACTATAACGCATGTACGCCTGTCTCCTGATTTCTCTTACGCTAAAGTTTTTTTTACTGTGTTTAAAGAGGAAGAGCTCAAGCAAACGTTAGCAGATTTGCAAGACGCCGCAGGCTATTTTCAACACATATTAAGCAGTAAGGTAAGCTTAAAAAAACTACCTAAATTGCATTTTGTTTATGATGAGTCTGTTGTACGTGGCCGTGAATTATCAAGCTTGATTGATAAAGCTTTGGGAACTATTTCAGACTAAATTAAAGAGAAACAAGAGTGGACGGAATTTTATTATTAGATAAACCAGCGGGCATAACCTCTAATGATGCCTTACAAAAGGTAAAAAGATTATATCATGCGCGTAAAGCTGGCCATACTGGCAGTCTGGATCCTTTGGCTAGCGGTATGCTACCTATATGTTTGGGGCAAGCTACTAAGTTTTCGCAGTTTTTATTAGAGGCTGACAAATCTTATCGGGTAATTGGTAAGTTAGGACTTAAAACAGCAACTGGTGATGCTGAAGGTGATGTAATAGAAGAGCGCGATGCTAGCAAAGTTAATGCCAAACAAATTGAAAAGATATTAACGCAATTTCGTGGTACGGTTGAGCAGATTCCATCTATGTACTCGGCTATAAAACATAAGGGGCAGCCGCTATATAAGCTAGCGCGTCAGGGTATTACAGTAGAGCGAAAATCGCGCAGTGTTGTGATCTATGAATTGGATTTTATTGGTTTTGAAAAGGGTCTATTAGAGTTAGAGATTTGTTGCAGTAAAGGCACCTATATTCGGACTTTAGTTGAAGATATTGGTGAAGTACTCGGTTGTGGTGCCCATGTAGTAGCGCTAAGGCGTTTAAGTTGTGGCTCTTTTCTTGAAGAGCAAATGGTAACCTTGCCAAACCTAGAGGAGCTGGCAGCAGAGCAGGGACAAAAAGCTATCGTTTCTTTGCTATTACCTGTAGAATCTATGAT
>JAGLXC010000344.1 GCA_023133095.1 Gammaproteobacteria bacterium
GCAAAGAGTTACGTAAAACACTAGAACTAGGATCACGATCTGGTAGTTTAGGCAAAACAGTAACCAAATTGGGGCACTTAATAATATTATAGCCAAAATCTGCTGCAGCACTAGAAGCCACATCTAAACCTGCTCTTTCAATTTCTGTAGTCTCTAATATTTTTAATTTAGGACAATCAATAACCTCAACTGTTTTTATAGATGCAGCAGCTATCCGAACCTGAGATAAAAATGGCATATGAGATAAAGACAGTTTGTGTAAGTGCTGAAATTCAACACCAACAATATTTGACCAATCTAATCCTACTATATATATCCACCTAATATTAGGACATTTAACCTTAATTACCCTTAAAACTTCAGGTGTGACTTTGCGGCAATTGCACAAATATAATGACACAATATCAGCGCCTACTGTATCCAGAATATGAACTAAATCGGCATCTGACATTTTCTCCTGAAACCTTGGATCAGATAATTTAGTTACAGCAGCTTGTAAATTCTGCATTCTCTCTGCTAGTTTCAACTGTGCTTTCCCTTTTTCTTTTGGAGGATGATTACTACTAGCAAATTGAGTCAAATTATAATGCCAATATCTTGGAAGTCTCGAATCAGTGCTTAATCTAAGCAAACTGTTTCTGGCTGCGGTCACAAGATAAGAAACAGAATCTTGTTTACTAGCTTTACGCAGCTCACGTTTTGCAAAAAGATCTTTTAAGCTTGTCAATATAGCCAAAGTCTCAGCAAATTTTCCTTCTTCGGCGCCTCCCTTTTTTCTTGTTACCAGATCTATCAATTCCGAGAAAAATAATTTATCTGTCAACATGAGACTATTGCGCAGTTCCTGATTACCTAACAGATCTAGAGTAATAGCACCATCTTGATCATTTAAGATCCGATTAAAAACTATTAAGCGTCTAGTTTGCAAGGGAAACATCATAATATCTGCTGGATCAAAGGCCACATTAATTAAATCTGAAAAATTGTTACCATCTACAACTACATTTTCCTTCCAAATAACTCTGTAATAAAAATCAGGTAGCCTTTGCATATCCTCATATAGAGTTATACCATACTGCACATTTGCACATAAATGCCTACCGCCATCACCATCAACCAGGTATAAATTATCCACGTAACTAATGGCTACATTTTTTTCTTTTGAATCATATCGATACGAAACGCATGGCTTTTTCTCACCTCCTTTCAGCATTATAGTCAAAGAGTGTACTGACCAAATAAGCTCACTTAATGCAGTCCAAGCTAAAGGAGACACTGAAAACGAAAAATTAACAATGATACTACGATCATTTATCATGATTTTTTGATTTTGCTGCACCAAAACCGCAGCTATATAGCTCTGAAATCTTTCATCTTTTATCCCAAGTGATTCTAAATAATTTTTATACAATTCCCATTTTACCTTACCAGCCTCAAAACGCTTTTCTTCTCCCCAACTATCAGAAGTCAATCGTAATTCCAGTATTATTTTTGCTCGTACACTTTCTATAACATCTGCTGACTCAAACAGTTCTTCTTCATAATTACCACTTCTCCCTAATTCGAAGAAAAATCTTTCGCTTTTGGTTATAGTACGAAGATCATGTTTATGACTACAAACTGCTTTATAGCATGACAATAGGTCTTCAAAAAATGAGCAGGGAAACATGATTTTACTTATTTTCTGTGGCTTATGAAAATGGGCTTGCAGTAACAATGGTACCACTCTTCCAATAAAACCAAACTTCTGCATATGTAATACTTTCGCCCTCTGCAATACCTCCTCCATATTCCCAATCTCTACCACATTAAATCTATCAATCTCACTAGTTATATTTCTATGCAAAATAATAATTGCCTGCCATAAAGCATCGATGATGTTTTTTGCAACCAAATTTGCCTTGATATCTAATGCAGTCAAATATTTTATTAAGATCCCCACATCATTCAGTAACACCTCTTCCCTGTATCTCAGGGATTGCATCATATCAATCGCAGGAATTTTCACTAAGCAATCATGCCAACGGATAAAATCCTCTAAAAATAGATCACATTTTTCTCGCTCTTCTGAGGTAAAACCAAAAACCGTTAGGTCAATCTGCAGCAACCTTTGAAAAATTTTCTCGAGCAGAAATTGCATCAAGTCATTATAAGTATCACAACAAGCTGCAGAAATCTCACCTGCCTCAAAACCATAAAAGTGACAAATCAACCTAAGAATATTTTGTTGCAAACTAGCTATACTCCCTCTATTAAGCAATCCACTCTTAAGATCGCTTTTGTAACTTAGCAGCAAATATAGCAAAATATCCTGATATACCTGCTCTAGCAATGTTCTGGTTACCGCTTGTTCTGATTTGCCAATAGTCATCAATATTGCTTTTATTGTTTTGGATGATTCTTCCAATATTTTAATCTTAAAACTATCATCAATAGTTTTAGCAAATTCATTCCAATAACAATCAGGCAAAATTCCATTTAAACATGCCATTTGGATTAAACTAGGCAAATTAGCAACCTTTCGCTGCACAATTTGCCAACTCTTGTTTAGAGTTTCATACATATGCAATGTATATCGCGAAGAATACTGCAAAATAGCTTTATATATCTCTTGTGCTGCTTTAACAAAATTACTTAATGGCGCACCATCCAATTTCTCTAATGTGGCAAAAAATACAAGCGCACACTTCGCCACAAGCTCAATCTCCTGATGTTTGGTTATACAAATATTTGGTATAAATTGTGAACTATTTTGAAAAAAATGCACGAGTTGCTGCAAATAATATGCTCTATCGGGCTCAGATAATCTGGATAAGCTTGCAAGCTGTTTTTGAAAACTATCAATATATGCAGCAGCTGTATTATCAAACGCACCCTGATCTATAACAAAAAATCTCTCCACTTCTGGATTATCCTTATACCTGCTATTTAATATATTTAGCGCGATAGCTTTATTAAAAAGCATCTTCTCAGGGCAATTGTTATATAAAACCACTGCTTCTCTCTGTTTCTTATGCAGATACAAAAAATCGAGCAAATTGACATATTCATCATTACTAAATTGTCCAACAATAATTTTTAGCTGTTCTTCTGAAAATAGCGATAAAAAACCAGATAGGACTTTTAAAAAGCAGCTAATATATTCTTGCTCAAGCTTATCTTTTATCAAGCT
>JAGLXC010000345.1 GCA_023133095.1 Gammaproteobacteria bacterium
AATCTTTACAACTGGGGCTAAAGCACAAGCGCCCAAGCATCTTGCATTTTCTAAAGTAAATAGACCATCGGTCGTGGTTTCACCTACCTTTATTCCTAACTCTTCACTAAATTTCTTTACTATCTCTTCAGCACCCTTTACATAACAAGCGGTTCCAGTACAAACGTTAATTACAAATTTTCCATGTGGCTCTAATTTAAAGTAGTGATAAAAGGTAACAACGCCAGAAATTTTAGCCGCTGGAATCTGCATTAATTGCGCAATAGAGTTTAGGACATCTTCACTAAGGTAACCAAAAATTTCCTGAGCCTTATGCAATACAGCAATCAGTTTGCTCTCTGAATATTGTTCGTCCCGGCTAGCATCGATAAAATCCACTAGATCTTTTGGTAAATCTGCCCTACATTTAGCTTCTACATCATAAAGCTCTATTTTGTTTTTTTGTGTCATTTTATCCCCTTCGGTAATTTTTGCTTATAGGTTGTATGAAGAAGATGGTGTGCTTTTTCACCACCAGGTTCGCCCAAAAACTCTTCGTAAATCTTTTGTATTGCTGGATTCTTATGCGAACTACGAGTCTTCTTATGGCTATCAATATCATAAAGAGCGGCAGCCCTCTTTGCTAATAGATCCTTATCTAAAACATTGTATCCTTTTGGCGGATAAGGCTGACCGCCCCCACCAATACAGCCACCAGGGCACGCCATTATTTCAATCACATGAAACTGTTTCTCTTTGTTAATTACTTTATTAAGTAGCTCTTTTGCATTAACCAAACCATTGGCAACTCCAATATTTATATCTAGATCACCAACCCGTAACGTTCTTTCTCTTAAACCCTCAACAGCTCTAACTTCGGTAAATTCTACCTGCTCTAATGGCTTGCCAGTAATCTCTTCTGCAACTGTTCGAAGTGCCGCCTCCATAACTCCACCTGTGGTTCCAAAAATATCAGCAGCACCGGTTGATTCACCTAATGGAGTATCAAAATCATCATCAGCTAGATTAGCAAAATCAATACCATAGCTGTTTATCATCCAGGCAGCCTCTCTTGTGGTTAATACTGCATCAGTTAGCTGCATTCCATCAAAATAGTGTTCTGGACGATCCATCTCATATTTCTTAGCCACACAAGGCATTACTCCTACAACGTAGATATCTTTTGGATCTTTATTAATCTTCTTCGCATAATAGGTTTTTAATAGCGCAGATAACATACTCATCGGTGAACGACAGGTAGATGCATATGGAATCAATTCAGGATAAAACTTCTCCATAAAATTGATCCAGCCAGGCGAACATGAGGTTAACAGAGGCAAAAGTCCGCCATTTTTAATGCGGTTAATTAATTCATGCGCCTCTTCTATGATAGTTAAATCAGCACTAAAGTTGGTATCAAAAACTGCATCAAAACCTAAGCGACGTAACGCGGTTACCATTTTTCCGGTACAAGGAGTTCCTGGCGCAAATCCAAAACTCTCACCAATTGCCGCACGAATTGACGGAGCAGTTTGCACTACAACATGTTTAGTTGGATCTGCTAAAGCTGCCCAAACTCGATCAGTATGTCGCTGTTCTAAAAATGAAGCGGTTGGGCAAACATTAATGCATTGACCGCATTGGATACAGACAGAATCATCCATCTTCTCACCAAAAGCAGGAGATACTACAGTATTAAAGCCACGATGATTTTGACTTAAGTTGCAAACCCCTTGAACTTCTTCACATACCCGCACACATCTACCACATAAAATACACTTTTCTGCATTACGCACTACTGATTTGCTAGAATCTTCTAAAGGATAACGCTTCCGCTTGCCTTCAAATAGTCGATCTCTAACTCCCAAAGAGTAGGCAAGATTTTGTAATTCACACTTTCCATCACGCTCACAAGTCTGACAATCTTTAGGATGATTATCTAAGATCAATTCAACGATATCTCTTCTGGCTTGCCTGATCTCTGGAGAGTTGGTTAAAACCTCCATGCCCTCTTGCGCTGCAGTACAGCAAGAGGCAGCAAAACTATTATCCACTCCCTTTACTTTTACAATACAAACGCGACAAGCGCCTTCAACACTAAGAGCTGGATGGTAACAAAGATGAGGAATATTAATGCCGAGTTGTTTGGCTGCCTCCATAATAGTGGTTCCTTGTGGAACTACTACCTCTTGTCCATCTATGATTACTGTTATATCTTTTTTTGCCATAATAATTACACCTATTTTTTAAAGCTTATCTACTGCACCAAATTTGCAAACGTTAAAGCAGCTTCCACATTTAATACAACGTTTTTGATCTATTTTATGCGCCTCTCTTCTTTCACCAGAGATACAATCTACTGGACAGGCTTTAGCGCAAGCCCCACAACCAACACATTTATCAGCATTAATTTCATAATGAATCAAAGAGGTACATTTTCCGGCTAAGCAGCGCTTGTCTATCACATGCATCTCATACTCTTTGCGGAAATGTTTTAAGGTACTTAAAACCGGATTAGGAGCACCTTTACCCAATCCACACAGCGAAGTTTTTTGAATTAGATGTGCTAACCTTTCCAGCTTATCTATATCTTCTAATGTACCTTTGCCTTGAGTAATACGCTCTAAAATCTCTAACATTCGCCTGGTGCCCTCACGGCAAGGAGTACATTTTCCACATGATTCATCCTGAGTAAAGGTTAGATAAAATTTAGCAATATCTACCATGCAGTCAGTATTATCTAAGATAATCATACCGCCACTACCCATAAAAGACCCCTCTTTTATCAAGGTATCATAGTCAACTTCAATATCAATCAAGTCGACAGGAATCATGCCACCAGCTGGTCCACCAGTTTGAACGGCTTTTAATTCTCGGCCATCTAATAAGCCACCGCCAACACCATAGACAATATCACGCAGCTTTGTTCCCATCGGAACTTCAACTAAACCGGTATTTTTCACCTTACCTGCTAAAGCAAAAACTTTGGTTCCGCCACTATTCGCAGTACCAACCTTGTGAAATTTTTCTGCTCCCATTATAAAGACCGCAGGAACATTAGCTAAAGTTTCAACATTATCAATAATGGTAGGCTTGCCCCATAAACCCTTTACTGCAGGGAAAGGCGGACGGATTCTTGGCTGACCGCGCTTACCTTCAATCGAGTGAATTAATGCTGTCTCTTCACCACAAACAAAAGCACCAGCTCCTAAACGAATCTCTAAATCAAAATCAAACCCAGAACCTAAAATATTCTTACCCAACAAACCATATTTACGACAAATCTCAATTGTTTTTTCTATCCTACTAATCGCTAGAGGATATTCAGCTCGAATATAGAAGAAACCTTTCTGAGCACTGATGGCAAAACCGCCAATAATTATACCCTCAATAATACTAAATGGATCAGACTCTAACATACTGCGATCCATAAAAGCGCCTGGATCACCCTCATCAGCATTACAAACGATATAACGCTCTATTTCTGGGTTCCCCTGAACAAACTGCCATTTCTTACCAGTAGGAAATCCTGCGCCACCACGGCCACGCAGTTTAGATTCACACATCTCATTAATTAGCCAATCAATATCATTTTTAGCCAAAACTTTTGCCAACGCTTTAAATCCCTGGGCTTTGCAAACATATTCATTAATATCTAAAGCCTCAGTGACACCGGCATTACGCAAAGCAATTCGAGTTTGGTCGCAATAGAACTCTAACTGGCCATAACGATTAATAAACTCATCAGCAAGCTTATCTGCGGTCACGGTTCCCTGATAGGACGTGCTCTCAGAAGCCAATAGATATTTATCAACTTTTTTGCCACCCAAAACATGGTTAGCAAAAATCTCATGCGCAGAAGTTGCATCTACATGGCAATATATAACTGGATCCTGGCCTGGTATAAAAACAACCACTATAGGTTCATGACTACACCTTCCAGTACAGCCAACAACTCGTATTTTAATGTCATTGCGGCCTGAAGAAACGATATGTTTCCTAAACTCTTCATAAACGACTTGAGCTCCAGATGCATTTTCACAAGTAGCAGATCCTACCTGAATGTAAATATTCTCTGCAAAAGAGCCTTTGCCACTTTGTTTATAATTTTCAAGACTCTTCGTCTGTAAATCTGTATATAATTGTTCTGTTTTGTTCATTAACCTCTCCCGTTATAGGGGTCAGGTCTGGACATGAGACATCTCGAGATCTCTATCATTTATTATTGCAACTATCGAGATGTCTCATGTCCAGACCTGACC
>JAGLXC010000346.1 GCA_023133095.1 Gammaproteobacteria bacterium
TGATATTGATCATTTAGGTAATCGTAGAGTACGAAGCATTGGCGAGATGATTGAGAATCAATTCCGAATTGGGTTGGTGCGAGTAGAGCGCTCTGTGCGTGATCGTTTAAGTTTAGCAGAAAGTGAAGGATTGATGCCGCAGGATTTGGTTAATGCTAAACCTATTGCTGCAGCCATTAAAGAATTTTTTGGATCAAGTCCTTTGTCTCAGTTTATGGATCAAAATAATCCATTGTCTGAAATCACTCACAAACGTCGAGTTTCTGCCTTAGGACCTGGTGGTCTGACGCGCGAACGAGCAGGTTTTGAGGTGCGTGACGTACATGCTACCCATTATGGCCGTATCTGTCCGATTGAAACACCAGAAGGTCCAAACATTGGTTTGATTAACTCTTTAGCAGTGTTTGCCAGAATTAATGAATATGGTTTTATTGAAAGTCCTTATCGTAAGGTTGTTAATAGTAAAGCTACTAATGAAATTGAGTATCTGTCAGCAATAGATGAGGGTGATTTTTATATAGCACAAGCAAATGCTGCTATGACAAAAAATGGATCCTTAACGGATGAGTTAATTCCATGTCGTCATAAAGGCGAGACTATTTTGACTACCGCAGATAATGTTAATTATATGGATGTATCAGCACAGCAACTTGTGTCAGTGGCTGCATCGTTAATTCCGTTTTTAGAGCATGATGATACCAGTCGTGCTTTAATGGGATCAAACATGCAACGTCAAGCAGTGCCTATCATTAAGGCTGAGAAACCACTAGTTGGAACCGGGTTAGAGCGTAAGGTAGCTAGAGATTCTGGAGTATGCGTGGTTGCACGTCGTGGTGGTGTTATTGATTCTGTAGATGGAAGTCGTATTGTAGTTAAGGTTAATGAAAAAGAGGCGACAGGAAGTGATGATACCGGCGTTGATATTTATAGTTTAGTTAAATATACCAGGTCTAACCATAATACTTGTATCAATCAGCGCCCACTAGTTGAGGTTGGCGATAAGATAAAGAAAGATGATATTTTAGCCGATGGGTCAGCGACTGATTTGGGCGAGCTAGCTTTGGGTCACAATTTGATGGTAGCCTTCATGCCCTGGAATGGTTATAACTTTGAGGATTCAATTTTACTATCTGAGCGGTTAGTAGAAGAGGATAGCTTTAGTTCAATACATATTCAAGAGCTAACTTGTACCGCACGTGATACTAAGTTAGGTGCAGAAGAGGTTACTGCAGATATTCCTAATATTGGTGAGACTGCTTTAAGCAAACTTGATGAGTCGGGTGTTGTGTTTATTGGTGCTGAAGTTTCTGCTGGTGATATTTTGGTTGGCAAAGTAACGCCTAAAGGTGAAACACAATTAAGCTCAGAAGAAAAATTATTGCGAGCTATTTTTGGAGAGAAAGCCTCAGAGGTGAAAGATACATCATTACGCGTTCCTTCAGGAACTGATGGCACAGTAATTGATGTGCAAATTTTCACCCGAGATGAAGTTGAAAAAGATCAGCGAACGTTAGATATAGAGAAAGCTTGCATAGATAAAGTTAAGAAGAATTTAGATGATGAGTTACGGATTCGAGAAGATTCAATTTATCAACGTTTAGAAACACTCTTGTTAAAATCTAAAGCAACAAGTGGTCCGAAAAAATTAGCTAAAGGCAGTGAGGTTAGCGCAGAGTATTTGGCTAGTTTGCCACGTGAGAAATGGTTTACTATTAGTT
>JAGLXC010000347.1 GCA_023133095.1 Gammaproteobacteria bacterium
ATTAATACAGCAAACATCTTCTCAACATAGATAAACTGCTCCTTATGCTCAGGTCGGCCTTCGGGTTTAATCCGCTTTAACATGAACTGGCCAATAATCAGGATGACAATACCTGAGGCAATAGCAATTAATACATTATGGCGTAAACTAAGAATGATGCCAACATGCTCAAAGGCCTTAACCACAGTAATCTCTGACAAAATAAAGCCAATTAAAAATAGATAGATCGGAATATACTTGCGCGCCTTTGCCAGAGGATCGACAGCCGTTAAGATCAACCGCTGCACTGATAAAAATAGAATATAGGCCAGAATCCCTGCGATTGTCGGCGAGCAAACCCAGCTGAGCGCAATAAAACCCACCTTATCCCAATAGATTGCCTGGGGGCCCAGCGCCAATAAACCAAAACCAACTATAGCGCCAACTATAGCATTAGTAATGGAGACCGGCATGCCTAAATAGCTGGCAAAAGTCATCCACAACGCACTGGCCAATAGTGCTGCCAGCATGCCATAGATAAAAATGTCCGGCTGAACGCTCGCCATGTGGGTATTGATAATCCCGTTTTGCAGGGTTTGAGCAACATCACCCCCGCCTAGCACAGCCCCTGCTATCTCAAAAATTATAGCAACAATAATAGCTTGCTTTACCGTAATGGCTTTAGAGGCCATGGTGGTGCTCATGATGTTGGCTAAATCATTAGCCCCCACGCTCCAGGCCATAAACAACCCAAAGATACAGGCTAATGCTATAAAAATTATGTCATGTGTTAACACTCTATCTTAACTCAGCTTGCCAATAATAGGTGCAGTCTCCCGCCCACATGCTGTGCTCTATCAGCTAAATCACCAATCCATTCAATAATCTTATATAAGAAAATAACGTCAATTGGTGACAGATCTTTTTCAATTTGGAATAAACTGTAGCGTATCTGCTTTTGAATTTCATCGGTTTCGGTTTCAATCTGGTCCAGATGTCTTAACATCCCTTCGACCACCTTTACTTCATTGCCACGAAAGCCGCTCTCTAACAGGTCATCTAACTCACTAATAGCCTTTGCAGCCTGAGCCGATGCATCTATAGAGCGCTTTAAGAATTCGATTAGTTGCGGTGCAATCTGAGCTGGAAACTGCATCCGGCGCCCTAATATCAAGCCAGCTATATCTTTGGCTCTGTTAGCAACGCCATCTTGAGCTGAAAGCAGCTCTAACAGATCTCCCCGCGAAACCGGCATAAATAGGCCTTTAGGCAAATTTAGCCTGATTTCTCGCTTCATGGTATCAGCATCTTGCTCAAGCCTCGCGATTTGCTGTTGATACTCTTCAGATTTTTCCCAGTTCCCTGCTAAAACAGCATCAAAAAAGACCAACAGCTTTTTAGCACACTCATTCGCCTTATCCATATGCTTTTCTAACGGGCTGATTGGTGAACGTCCGAACAATTTAAAAATAGAGTTTTGAATCATGATGCCAGTATAGCAAACCCCCATAGATGCGCAAATATTTTTAACCGCGAATTATGTTTCTATTACAAAACAGCGGAATATTAGAGTTAGAATTTGAGCTAGAATTTAGCTGGCGCCTATCTGATCCTGTATTTGCACATTATTTAAGACATAATTTCAAATTTAAGTCAGCATATTCTACAAGATAGTACACCATCTGCCATCTGTTTTTTGCTTGGCATTTACTTCTGCTGCCTTTGGTTGTGATGGAGTTATTTTGGCATACAAGCCTAATCTTTGCATATCACTTGCCACTGAAGGCAACTTATCGTCTGTTTTATCTTTTGCAACAGGAGTGAGCAATGCAGCTACTCTGGAGTTTCTCGCTATTAAAGCCTGGGGCTTTCCTTCGCTATCAGTGATAGTTACATCAGCATTATGCCTTAATAATAGCTCGATTGCTTCTATATTACCTAAATCAGCTGCCTCATGTAGTACAGTTTTTCCGAATGCAAACCTAAGTTTCTTGTTAGGATCTGCGCCATAAGTTAAAAGTAATTGCATAATCTGTAAACAGACAGGATCTACAGAATTCTCAAAAAACTTTTGTAGAACTCTATAACCTGGCTGCGATGGTTCTAATGTTAAACACTGAATGTAAGACATTTTCCCCATGTCTATAGGAGCGATAGTGGCAAAAACATCCTCCATGGTTGGAATATCAGTTTGGAGCTCTAAAGGCCTCGAATAAATATAGCCATTTTCTATATAGGCGATACGGCCTGGACCTGATTTGGCTTTTTGAAGCGCTATGGGAGGCACGGCTAAACTACTATGCAATGCAAGCTCCAATGCGGTTGCCTGTTCATAGCCTGAATAAGATAAAGTAACGTTGTCTTCACCCCATTGCCTTTTTCGATGCTGCCCGTCGAATTCTCCGATAGAATAATTGAAAACTGTAGCGCTACCTATTGTATTTGGGTCAGCTCCCGCTTGAAGTAACATCTCAACTCGTTTAACATCCCTAGCAAGAATAGCCTCTATTAAAGCACTATTGTATGAGTGTTGAAAATGACAATGCTTGATTATAAGAGTTTTAATGGTTTGATAATTTTTACCACAATCGTTAAATATTGCGCCTATTACTGCCTCCATAACGTCAGATAAAATTTTATCCCCACCTAAACCCTGAAAATTTCCCAATTCTCCCCTACCCATAATAATAAATCTATCTAACTCTATAGCAGCAGCAAATCGCAATAGCGCTCCATTTTTAGCAACCAGCTCATCTCTTTTGTTGCTTAACTGACATTCATTCCAGCTGGGATATAGCTCCATTAATACGTCATCAACAGCCATTCTAAAAATACTGTCACCAAAAAATTCTAATTGCTCGTTATGCAATTTGTGATCTTGTGGGTTTTCGAAAACGGCTGTTTTACGGGTAAGCGCCCGTTGCAAAAGCGCTTTATTTTTGAATCCATACTCAAGCAGTCTGCAGAGCTGATTTAATTTTTGCTGTTCTGCAGTTTTCTTGGCAATAAATTGCGCATAATCTTGTTCAGCACGTGCTAAGATGTCACTGATATTAGCTAATTTTAATTTCTCGCTCCACCATAACCCTATGTCTATTTTCTGGGCATGTTCCATCTCCCGCAAACAC
>JAGLXC010000348.1 GCA_023133095.1 Gammaproteobacteria bacterium
GGTTTTGCTAATATCTGCAACTCGCAACTTGCCTTCAATTTCATTTCCCAAATCAATAGTAACACCTTTTGGATTGATATCTGTTACTTTACCAGTAACCACTGTGCCCTTAGGATGCGTAGCGAAATAATCAGCATAAGAATCTTCTTCTAACTGTTTTATGCCTAATGAAATACGCTCGCGCTCAGGATCAATAGCCAAAATAACTGCATCAACCTCCTGACCTTTTTTATAATTACGAATGGCTCTTTCGCCTGACTCGACCCAGGAGATGTCAGATAAATGGACTAAACCATCGATGCTGCCATCTAATCCAATAAAGACACCAAAATCAGTTATTGATTTAATATTGCCTTTAACTGCTTCACCCTTTTGGTGTGTATCAGCAAACACCTGCCAAGGATTTGTCTGACACTGCTTCATACCTAAAGAGATACGTCGGCGTTCTTCATCAATCTCCAGCACCATTACCTCAACCTCATCACCAATAGAAACAATCTTGGCTGGATGTACATTTTTGTTGGTCCAATCCATTTCTGATACATGCACCAAACCCTCAATTCCATTCTCAATTTCCACAAAACAACCATAATCGGTAAGGTTGGTAACTTTACCAAATAGACGGGCGTTAACTGGATAACGACGCTCAATACCAGCCCATGGATCCTCTCCTAGCTGTTTCATTCCTAATGAGACACGATTTTTATCATTATCAAACTTAAGAACTTTAACCTTAATTTCATCGCCTACTGTAATTAATTCACCTGGATGTTTAATACGTTTCCACGACATATCTGTTATATGCAATAATCCATCAACACCGCCTAAATCAACAAAAGCACCATAATCAGTAAGGTTTTTCACGATACCAATTACCTCTTGGCCCTCTTGTAAATTAGCTAGCACTGCCTCACGACCTTCACTACCTTCCTCAGATAGTACCGCACGCCGTGAAACTACAATATTATTACGTTTGCGATCAAGGTTAATAAGCTTAAATTCTAGCTCTTTTCCCTCTAGATATGACATATCACGCACTGGTCTTACATCTATTAATGATGCTGGCAAAAATGCTCTCACTCTATCTAATTCAACAGTAAAGCCACCTTTGACTCGTCCAGAAATAACACCAACTACATTTAGCCCATCATTAAGCGCTGTCTCTAAGTTTTGCCAGGACTCTTCTAGTCTGGCCTTTTCACGCGAAAGATGAGTCTCACCGATACCATTTTCCAGCATCTCTAAAACAACATCAACTTCATCGCCAACAGCAATATCAACTTTGCCTTCAGCATTTTTATTAAATTCTTTAATGGAGATATAATCTTCACTTTTTAGGCCGGCATCAACTACTACATGTTCAGCAGTAATATCTATAACTGTAGCTTTAATAAGGGATCCAGGCTTTAGATTTAGTTCGGATAAACTTTCTTGGAATAATTCTGCAAAATTTTCACTCATAAAATAACCACTTGTTAAGCCATATGAAACTGAAATTCACATAGGCTTGTTAAACACTTGTCTTACGTCTATAAAAACGCAAAACACCTCTATTGCTCAGCAACTCTCCGGGAATAGCAGTTGATGATTTTTGCCACCACCTCATCAATACTCAAATCAGTAGTATCAACAAGTATAGCATCTTCTGCTGGATTTAGTGGCGCAGCCGTACGTTTTTCATCCCGCTCGTCCCTTTCTGCCAAATCCTGCAAAACATCGTGCAGGCTAACATGTATTTCGCTTGCTTGCAACTGCTGATAACGCCGCTTAGCTCTCTCTTTAAGGCTTGCAGTTAAAAATATCTTCAAATCAGCAGCAGGAAACACCACCGTTCCCATGTCTCGCCCATCAGTAACCAGGCCTGGTGGCTGCTGAAAAGCCCTTTGCCGGGCTAGCAGAGCTTTACGCACTGCTGGAATAACTGCTATTTGCGAAGCAGACCTACTACACTCTTCAGCTCTAATGGCTGCTGTAATATCACGTTTACACCAACTGATCGCGCCAGCATCACTAAATTCAACATCTAGCTCTATCGCCAATGAGATCAATGCAGCTATATCATCTAAGGCAACCTGCTGCTCTAAGGCAGCAAATGCCAACACTCTATATAAAGCACCACTATCTAAAAAATGCCAGCCAAGCTTCTCAGCCAATAACTTACTAATTGTGCCTTTGCCCGCACTACTTGGACCATCGATTGTAATTACAGGAACCAT
>JAGLXC010000349.1 GCA_023133095.1 Gammaproteobacteria bacterium
AGATTGTGATTGGAAAGCCCAGGATAAATTTCAATATTTTTGGCAGTATGCCAAAGATTTAATGCCGCATTATGATTTTTGCTTGCAACGTGCAGGAAGCTTAAGTGAGAAAGGGCAAGCTATTCTGGAACAATATGCCACGATAATTCCAGATATAGAGCAAAGATTAAAAACACAATTTGAAGCAATAGCAAGGCAGATAGCTGAAAAACAGCAGCGACATGCGGAGCTGTTAAAAACTAAAAATGCGTTTGGTGGAGCGGTTGAAAAAACTCTTGCAACAATAGCAGGTTTACAAGAAGTTAAAGTTGCGGGTTTTGATGTTACTCAAGAATCAGGACAACTTGCAGCATTAAAGAAAGAAGTTGATGGCTTAAATGCCAATGCTGAAATTCCTACTATGCAAGAAATAACTGCAGCTAATGTAGAAGGAAGAATAGCAGATTTTGAGCGGCATAATCAGAGATTAGCTGAAATTAATACTGAGTTAGTAAAGCTAGAGGTTGTGTTAAATATTAAAGTTGTATGTGGGCAAGTATTGGCGCAGATTAGAGAGCTTACTCTGAAGGACAGTAGCATTGGTGATCAGTTAATGCCATTTAGGACTTGGATGAATGAGACATTAAGTATGACAGAGACAGCTGATGCGAAAACTGATACTTTACAAGAAAAACTGCAAGAAGGACAGCGGCATCTTGTAACTATGAGCGGTATAGCGCCAAAATTAATTTTAAAAACTCAGTTGTTAGAAGTACAAGCAAAAATAGATGCTAAATGGACTAGATTAACTGACCTAAATAGAACGCTTGACCAGGATTTGACTGCTTTGAATACTGAAAAAACTGCATGGGATAGGCGGGTTGCAGATGCTGTTGCAAAATTGGTTGAAAAGGATGCAACAGCATTGGAAACTGTGCATGCTGGTGGCGAAAGGTTATTAGAAAGTTTCGTGAAAAAAGAACCAGAGTTGCTGAAAATGTTAGAGCAAAAAGAACAAGAGAGGCTTGCAGCATTAAGGGAGCAAAGAAATGGAAAAAGTGCGGAAATTGCTGAATTAGAAGCAGCAGCAGCAGATTTGCGACGACAGTTAGGTGCATGTGTACCAGAAGATGTAGATCAGCAGATTGAAGCGCAATTAAAAGAGCTGCAACAAGAGTTTGTTGCTGCAATATCAGACATAAGAAAAAATGAGGTATATAAGAAACAGTTAGAGTTTACTTTTGGCCGTGATCCTGAATGGAAGAGCAAAGCTAAACGATTATTGCAGCAGATAGATGCAAATACAAAAGGCGGTGATCCATTTGATAGATGGATGGCTGACTTGCAAGCAGGCGCAGATGGGTTGGTTGCTGAAGAAGGGAATGTGCTTTGTGCTTTGGTGGCAGTAATAAAAGGATATGCTGATCAGTCTATTGAAATGGTAACTGATGTATCATCTGCGCAAGCAGGACAGCGAGAGCGTCGTCTTGGTTTGGAGGGTCAATTGAGTACGAATGGGCGGCAGCAAGAAACTTTGGTTGCTGAAAGAGGTGAGTTATGTCTCTTGTTAGGTGAGCCTGTAGCTCCACCTCAAGCAGCGCCATCAAAAACGCCAAGCACTGTGTTTCATCCAGGTGGGCGTAGTCGACGGAATAGTAGTGTCGTTACCATAGAGGATGCGGGGTCAAGTCTTGACTTTGCAGGTTGATGCGGAATCAGATCTGAGCAGGGGCATAGCTCCAACTAAGCTCAGAATCTAGTCAGCGTATTTGGACATGGCTGTATACTGGGAGGGTGTGTTAATAAAGCTTGCGCACCGAAAAGCATGGTGTATACTATACGTTACCAATTATTGGGTGCGGAACCATGTCAGATATATATTTTACTACTAAGGTCGCAAGCGGCAAAACGTTTTGCAATAGACACTCTGAAAGGCGAATATTGCTTAACAATATAAAGAAAAATCAGCATACAGTTGTTGTAGCGCCCAGACGCTATGGCAAAACCAGTCTTATCTGTAATGCGCTTGCAGGAAAGCGCTATCCTTTTGCTAAAATCGATCTATTTTGTGTTGTATATGAAGATGATGTTTGTAAAAAAACGGCTAAAGGGATCTCTACGCT
>JAGLXC010000035.1 GCA_023133095.1 Gammaproteobacteria bacterium
TAAACTTCAATCGCGAAGGGTATATCTATTTTAAAAAACTCCTGTTCCTACAAAACTCCATTTTCTAAGATCAATTGTCGATCCAGACGACCTGCTAGATTGAGGTCATGGGTAACAATTAAAAATGCGGTATTGAGCTCCTGATTAAGCTTAAGCATTAGCTCTAAAATTTGCGCTGCAGCTTTGTGGTCTAAATTACCAGTAGGTTCATCTGCAAGCACACATAGTGGATCAGTAATTAGAGCTCGCGCAATAGCTACACGCTGGCGTTCGCCACCAGACAACTCCCCTACTCTATGATTCAGACGTTGACTTAAACCAACTTTGTTTAATAGCTCTCTCGCTTTTTGTTTTGCAAACTTGGGTGACTGCTTGCGGATGAGAAGCGGCATACAGACGTTTTCTAATGCATCAAACTCTGGTAAGAGATGATGAAACTGATAGATAAACCCTAGATACTTATTACGCAGCGCTCCTTGAGCTGCTGGTTTTAGCGCTGTAATATTTTGACCACAAACATTAACAAAACCTGTAGTTGGCTTATCAAGGCCGCCTAAAAGATGTAGCAAGGTACTTTTCCCCTCGCCTGAGGCACCAACGATTGCTACCATCTCTTTAGATTGTATTGTAAGGTTAATATCTTTTAAAACCTCAACATATAATTTGCCATCAGCAAAAATTTTGCTGATATTGGTGCTTTCTAGTATAGGACTATTATTATTCATAACGCAAAGCCTCTGCTGGCTGAGTTTTTGCTGCTCGCCAGGCAGGATATATTGTTGCTAACAAACTCATAATGAGAGCAGCTCCGCTTACATTTATCACATAGTGCCAATCCAACCGCGATGGTAAATAGTCGATAAAATAGACTGAGGCTGAGATAAATTGGGTATGAAAAGTATGTTCAATGCCAGCAACAATAGCTGGAGCATTAAGAGCTAAAATAATACCGCCTATAACGCCAATTAAAGTTCCTACTAAACCGATTACTGCGCCTTGAATAATAAAAATAGTCATGATAGTTCTGGGGCTAGCGCCTAAAGTACGTAATATGGCAATATCGGCTTGCTTATCTGTTACAGTCATAACTAGTCCTGAGACTAAGTTAAAAGCCGCTACTGCAATAATAAATAACAGGATAATAAACATCATGGTCTTTTCCATGGTGATAGCTTTAAAATAGGCCCCATATTGCTGGGTCCAGTTGCTGACAGAGTAATTTTCTGGCAAACGTTGCATTAACTCATTTGCCACTTTGGGCGCGGCATAGAGGTTGTCCACTTTAACTCGCAGGCCAGTTACAGCTGTTCCCATCTGCAACAATTTTTGCGCATCATGGAGATTAATAAGCGCAAGACTTGAATCATAACCAAAGCCACCACCAACATGAAAGATGCCTGCAACTGTAAAACGCTTAAAACGTGGCAAAATCCCAATTGGGGTTAAAGTTGCTTTGGGGGTAATGATAGTTATTTTATCACCAATTTTTACATGCAGATTATCTGCTGTCTCTTGTCCTAAAATAATTCCAAAGCTGCCAGATGTAAGATTAGTTAGTTTGCCCTGCACCATTTTAGTTTGAATTTTAGAAACTTGTGACTCTCTTGTAGGTGAAACACCGCTTAGCATAATGCCTTGAACCATACCATCGTTAGACAACATCCCCTGCCCACTCACAAATGGCGCAACACCTGTTACCTCTTTCACTGTTTTGACCTTGTTGGCAAGCTGATTCCAATCTGTGGTCAATCCGCTTAGATCGGTAACAGTTACCTGGTTAGTCATGTTGAAAATATGGTTATGAATCTCATAATCAAAACCATTCATAACTGACAATACGGTAATCAGCACGGCTATGCCTAAGGCAATACCTAACATAGATATTAATGAAATAAAGGAGATAAAATGGTTACGCTTTTTCGCACGGGTGTAACGGAGGCCAATGTAGAGTGATAGGGGTTGAAACATCTTTTATCTCAGGCAATTGTATAAACCAGCACTATTCAAAAACAGCCATTGCTGAATAATTATTAAAATCAGTGGTGCCCGGGGCCGGAATCGAACCGGCACGACCGTTAAGTCGAGGGATTTTAAGTCCCTTGTGTCTACCAGTTTCACCACCCGGGCA
>JAGLXC010000350.1 GCA_023133095.1 Gammaproteobacteria bacterium
AGATTGAGCTTTACTGATTTCAATATAATAGCCATGGATTCGGTTAAAGCCAACTTTGAGGGTAGAGATGGAGGTGCGCTCTTTTTCGCGGGCCTCTAAATCGACCAAATATTGTCCCGCATGTTCGCTTAGATTTCGGAGCTCATCAAGTTCAGGATCATAGCCTGTAGCGATAACTCCGCCATCGCGAATTACCACTGGAGGATTATCAATAATGACCCGATTTAATAGCTCTAGTTGCTCAGGGAAAAGATTAATATTTTGTTGTAATCTGTTGATAATATTGTTATTAGATTTGGAAAGCTCGTCCTGAATCTCAGGCAAAATAGAAAGGCTATTTCTTAGTTGCAGTAGGTCTCTTGGTCTGGCAGAGCCCAAAGCTATTCGTGCTAAAATACGTTCCATATCACCAATGTTGCGTAATAGATCATGCAGAGTTGACCAATTTTGTTGCTTTAAAATCGCCTCTATTACTTGATGCCGCTTCCCTAAACGTTCATGGTCACGTAGCGGTCGTACAAGCCAGCGCCGCAAGAGGCGGGCGCCCATAGATGTTGCAGTTTTGTCAAAAATCGAGACTAAAGTATTATCTTGCGAGCCCTGTAAATTGCTAATTAACTCCAAATTGCGTTGGCTAATTGCGTCTAACATGACGCTATCTTCGCGATAATCGACCTGTAATGCCTGGATATGCGGTAAATTTGTTTTTTGAGTCTCTTTGGCATATTGCAATAAACAACCAGCTGCTACAATAGCTAGCGGCAACTCATCACAGCCAAAGCCGCTTAAATCTTTGGTCTGAAATTGCTGGGTTAATAACCGAAAGGCTGTGTCATACTCAAATTCCCAGGGCGGACGGCGCCTTAATCCTGCAATTTGAGTCAGTTGTGGATAGCTATTGTCATCATTTACCAATAATTCAGCTGGTTGCAGCCTTGCTAACTCACTTAAAAGCGCATTATCATCAGCCACTTGCAACACTTGAAACCGGCCACTGGTAATATCAAGCGCAGCAATACCATGATAATTTTGTTTATTGCTATGCACAGCTACCAAAAGATTATCATCTCTTTCATTCAAAAGAGCTGCATCAGTTACCGTTCCGGGGGTGAGAATGCGGACTACTTCACGTTTAACTGGTCCCTTGCTGGCTGCAGGATCGCCAATCTGTTCACAAATCGCAACAGACTCGCCCAATTTAACCAATTTAGCCAGATAGTTCTCAGCTGCGTGATAGGGAACACCTGCCATAGGAATAGGATTGCCAGCAGATTGTCCCCGTGCTGTTAGAGTAATATCCATCAATTTAGCTGCTTTTCGGGCATCATCGTAAAACAGCTCATAAAAATCACCCATGCGATAAAAGAGCAGAGTATCTGGATGTTCGGCCTTGATGCGTAAATATTGTTGCATCATGGGGGTGTGAACAGAAGTTGTATTATTTTTGTGCATAGATAAAGTGTAACAAAAATAATTTTTTAAGAAAATGTTAATGTTAAATACAGTGATTTGTACTAGAATTCGACGGTGTTTAATTAACGGGTACGTAAATATGCAAAATCCTATAAGATGGTTAGGCCATCAAACTTCACGGGCAACAGGCGGTGTGTTTCATTATGTTGGAGCTGCTGCAAATGTATTCTGGATGAACCAGATGCGTTTTAGTCGTTTGCTTGGTTCTTTTTTTATAACCAACAGCGTATGGAAAACTTTAACTCATTTTGGTATGTTTTTGACTCCACCTATTATATTGACTCTTATGAGACAGTATTCAATCAGTGGGCGCCGAGCAGAAATTGCTGAAATAAATAGTGCAACTACTAGAATGTCTGAAGCTGCATTACAGGCACACGCCCAAAAATTTGCTGCTAGTTACGCACATATGACCGATACTCTTGATGCCAGCGGGCATGGCTTAAAGATGGTAAATATTTTTCCAATT
>JAGLXC010000351.1 GCA_023133095.1 Gammaproteobacteria bacterium
ATCATGGCAAGAGCCAGAACGCTTAATACTTTAGGTGATTTGTTTTTTTTCATTACCTGAAAGGGTATAACAATGTGGCATAAAATTCAATCGCATATAGCATCTTATCATGTTATAATTCTCCCCTTTATTAATAAGGATACAAGGAGATTTGTATGGTTACAAAAACCAATCATAAAAATGGGCATGAGTTAGCGGTTAAACAGCTACGTCGGGTTTGTGATCCAAAAAGTTTTAAATTTACCAGCACCAAAACTGTTCCAGCCTTAGAGAAGGTGATTGGGCAGGAACGAGCTTTGGGAGCCTTAGCTTTCGGAGTTGACATTCAAAGTCATGGTTATCATATCTATGCTCTGGGGCCTGTTGGTACTGGAAAAACCACAACTATTCATCGGTTTTTGGAAAAAGTAGCCAAAGGCAAGCTAACCCCTAATGATTGGCTCTATGTTAATAATTTTGAAGATCGTGATCGACCCCATATTTTACAACTACCAGCAGGAAAAGGACGTGAGTTTCGTGATGATATAGACCAAATGGTGGTTGAATTAAGTACGGAAGTACCAAAGGCATTTGAAGGCAAGCAGTATACACAAGAACAAGAACGGATTGAGCAGGAGTTTCAGCGCCGTAGCAAAGAGATATTTGCTGGGCTAGACAAAAAATCTGATAAAATGGGATTTAAATTATTGCAAACACCTCAAGGCATGGCAGCTTTACCAGTGGTTGCAGATAAAGTATTAACCCCAGAGTCAGATATAGAGCTTGATGCTAATCAGAAAAAAGCTATTGAGCATAATCAAGATAAGCTTCAGACTGAAATGCGTGAAACCATGCATAGAATTGGGCAGTTACAAAAAGAGGGTAAGAAATTATTGCGTGATTTGGATCAACGTCTAGTTAGTTTTGCAGTTGATCATTTAATAAATGATTTAAAAGTAAAATATGCAAAATTTAAAGAGATAGTTGAGTATTTAAAAGAGTCACGTGCCTTTTTGTTAAAAAATGTTCAGACCTTTAAACAGATTAAGCAGTTAGAGCGTTCGCCACAACAGGCAGGTTTGTCTAATCTAATGAGCGGAAAAGAGCCATCTTTTGATGAGTATCGGGTTAATCTTGTTGTTGATAATAGTAAAACCAAAGGTATTCCTGTTATCCTCGAGAAAAATCCTACTGGCCCTAATTTGATTGGGCGGATAGAGCAGCAAGGCTTTTTGGGTACGTTAGTGACTAATTTCAGAATGGTAAAAAGTGGCTCTTTGCACAAGGCAAATGGCGGCTATTTAATAATTGATGCCCTGGATCTTTTGAAAAAACCTTTTGCCTGGCAGGTGTTAAAACGAGCTTTGAAAAATGAGGAGATAGTAGTAGAAAGCATGCATGAAGCATATGGTGCTTTAGTTACCAATACCTTAGAGCCAGAGCCAATTCCACTTAAGACAAAAGTAATTTTAATAGGCGATTCTAATCTATACTATATGCTCTATAACATGGATCAAGAATTTAATGAATTGTTTAAAGTTAAAGCAGATTTTGAGATACAAATGGATTGGGGGTCTGCAGCATTGCGAGAATATTCGCAGTTTATTAGTACTATTTGTAAGAAAGAGAGGCTCAAGCATTTTGCTCCATCAGCTGTAGCTAAAATAGTAGAGCATGGCGCGCGTATGGTAAGCCATCAGAAAAAGTTGTCAACCCAATTTGGTGATATTATCGATCTAGTGCGCGAAGCTAACTATTGGGGCGGTAAAAATGGTAATAAACTGGTGCAAAAAGAGCATGTAGCACAAGCTCTAGAAGATAAAGTTTTTCGATCGAACCGAATTGAAGAGCGAATGCGAGAGCTGATAACTGATGGAACTATTTTAATTGATGTAGATGACAGTGTAGTAGGGCAAGTAAATGGTCTGGCAGTGTTGTCATTAGGTGATTATAGATTTGGTAAACCCTCGCGCATTACCGTTCGAACTTACGTTGGTCATAGAGGCGTTATAAGTATTGATCGTGAAGTTGATCTGGGCGGGCCAATCCATAATAAAGGCACAATGATTTTGATTGGATACTTTGGCGGAAAATATGCTAAAGATATTGCCCCAGCATTTTCAGCCAGCATTACCTTTGAACAACTCTATGATGGAGTAGAGGGTGATAGTGCAACTTGTGCTGAGATTTATGCTTTGCTTTCTAGCTTGTCTGGCTATCCATTGCGACAAGATTTAGCAGTAACAGGCTCAGCTAATCAGTTGGGTGAGGTGCAAGCTATTGGTGGAGCGAATGAGAAGATTGAGGGCTTTTTTCAGATTTGTAAAATCAAAGGGCTAACAGGTACGCAAGGAGTGATTATTCCAAAGAGCAATATCGATAATTTAATGTTGCATGATGATGTAGTTGCTGCAGTAAAAAAAGGCAAGTTTCATATCTATGCAGTTTCTACAGTAGACGAGGGAATCACCTTGTTGACTGGAAAAACTAGCAAGAGTGTTGATAAAGCTGTGCATGCGAGAATAGCTGAGCTAGCTGAGAAGGTGCAAAAGTCAGCAAAAACAAAAAAGAAGGCTACAAAGAAAGCTACAAAAACTACCAGAGCAAAAAAAAGTAAATGATCTTTTAGAGCGCCCGGAGGCTATAAATAAATCTGTGTAAATAATCATAGTTAGGTAAACTATAAAGACAAATAGGAGACTGACTATTGATTATCTAACGTCAATTAACATTTCAATGTCACGTTGGTTAGGTGGGTTAAGCGTAAGTACAAGAAAGTGAAAGGGAAAACACCGGCAGCAAAAATACTGGAATCTGTGCAGCAAAAGCATTCATCGTTATTTCCTCCTCAGAAACCCTAATAATTTCTCCATTGGTAAATATTTTATGCTAACATGTGGGTATATACCCGTAAGTGTGGTAGGGTAGAGGCTCTAGAATAGATATATATGTAAAATAATATAGATAAAAGTAATAAGTAAATGTGTTTTATCGTAAATAATTTGGGAGATGAAATGAAATGAAAATATTATTTTTTTTAGCGAGCTTTTTAGCAATATTTGTAATATATACAAGCGCATTAGCCCACCATAACAATAATAACTGTGCTGATCAAAATTGGAATTGTCACAGCAACCAAACACATCATGAGGATTGTTACAATAATCAAATGCATCATGAGGATTGTCACAGCAACCAAACACATCATGAGGATTGTTACAATAATCAAATGCACCACAGAAACCATTATTATAACAACAATTTACCCAATTCTGGTAATGAAATTTCGAATAACACGCAGCCAGATGACACAAAACAAAAACCATATTAAGATTGTTTTTGGGATTAGTTAGCGTAACTTGAGGTCTTTGTATCTGCAAACTTTTATTTGCTTTTATACGATTTTTTGTTAAGGTTGCAATTGATTGATTTGACTCTAAAGTCAACGCGATACTAATAGCCTGATTTTAGCCATTTACACAGAATGCTTTACATTACCGGCACCCGCAAGGGGTGCCACTACGTTGGGTATAAACTCTTTATATATTTTATCTCTTTGCCAGAAAAAATAAATTCAACTTGGCTTTTTTGGCCAGAATTATTTTGTGGTTTTGTTATATTCAGTCTATTTTGCAGTTGTTTTACTGTAGCCTTACAACCATCGAAAATTTCTATATTCTCTGGCAGCAGCTCATGAAACATGGTTTTATAAAATAAAAAATGGGTGCAACCTAAGACTAAGGCGCTATATTTTGTTAAATCATAATCAGCTAACTTTTTAGCAAGATATGGTTTAATCACTGCGCTAGAAAACTCTAAGTTTTCAGCAAAAGTTATTAACTCTGGCAAAGGCAATGAATCTGCAATGTGATGAGCCGCGGTTTTGTCAATTAACTGCTGAAATTTTTCCTCCTGCAAGGTTAAAGGCGTAGCTGTGACTAAAATGCGTTTATGGGTATGTTGATATTTTTTTACCGCAGGTTTAAGTGCCGGTTCCATCCCGATAATTGGGAAGCTATAAATTTTACGTAAATCTGCTGCAGATATGCTGGTTGCGGTATTGCAAGCAATAACTAGGGCATCAATGTTTTGCTGTGCTAAAAATTTTACCGTCGCTAAGATGTAGCCTTTAACTTCTGCTTTTGGTTTTGTGCCATAAGGAACGTGCAGATTATCAGCATAGTATAGATAGTTGGCTTCAGGTATAGATTTTACCGCCTGTTTTAAGACATTAATGCCGCCGATGCCTGAGTCAAATATTGCAATTTTCATATAACCTTCGTGATTGAATTTTATGTTGTATGGCTATATTATAAGTTTTTTAAGCGCGCGCGTAAATTAGTAAGGCGTTTTGAAGTGTTATTGTTTTTAACTGCCATAGCTAGTGCTTTCGTTTGACAAATAACAACAACTAATTGTTTACCTCTGGTGACACCTGTATAAATTAGATTACGCGCTAACATCATATAGTGTTGCATAGCCAGTGGGATAACAACTACAGGATATTCTGAGC
>JAGLXC010000352.1 GCA_023133095.1 Gammaproteobacteria bacterium
TCAGATGCTATCTGCTCTATTTCTACAATAGGTTCTGGGTTACGTATTTCTTCTAGCAAAACAAAAGCATTTTGGATAAGCTCTGGCGGCACATACCTTGATCTATCCAAACGTTTCCTAATGGATTTTAAAATCTTTCTGGTTGCTAATATTTTTGTCAATTCATATGTTTTAGGACCAGACACTATAATATCATCTTCTATGTCATGAAATACCGCTAAATAATGTAATAATTGTTCTTTAATAGCATCAAGATCACCATTTGAAATTATATCCAATATTGCTGTTGCCAAGCTTTTGTACAAAAATTCTTTCCCTGGCCGCATTGCTTCATCTCTAAAAAATACGGCATGCGCTTTACGTTTATCCTCGCTAACTAATTGAAACATCTTTGGCAAAAAATTCTTCCATATCCGAGGAATCAACAATTGATGTGGAATTGAAGGTAGCAGATCAACTATATCATTGATCAAAGGCATTAGATCTGCATATCTTTCGAGATCAATAAAGAAATGTTGAATGTTGGAAAAATTATCGTTGATATAGATAGAGTTAAAGCAGCCACGCTTTTTGTATAGCTCTAGCAGTATCTTAAATGTTAAAACATATAATTTATTATCCCTATCATATAAGCCATCAAGAAACTGCTCGGTTTGCTCTGTTAACTTTTGCAAAACTGCACGATCACCTATACGTTGAGATGTAACCACCATATTTAATATATCGTAAAGATCTTGAAAGCTAACAGCTATTTTATTATGCAAAGATGCATCCATGGCATTTGCAACATGCGCAGGCAAGATGTCTTTAACTTTCTTCTTTTTTTCTATAGCTGCTATAGTCGATATACACGCTTGCAAAAACTCATTGTACCCTGTAACAAAAACACGAGGGAAAGCTTTAGAAATTTCTCCTATATTTTTGAGTGCATTATGTTGCACTGGAACTGGAGCAGAACTGGCCGCAACAGCCCTTACACATTGTTGATGCTCACGCAAACATTCAGGCAATAGCTCTATTATAGTGTCGTTTAGCTTAGAATTATATTTTAAGGCTTTAAGTAATATTGGAACAGTCATACTCCGATATTCTTCAGCTTTTGCTTGCTCTAGTTTTATCGCAGCAATTAATTTCAATATGTCACTATTACTAAATAGCATAGCTTGCAAAGTACTGTCAAATACAAAATCAGCTTTGTCTGTAATTGATATCAAAAGATTAATAGCATCAAGGTAGACAGACCTTTCTAGATCTTTTTGACTCAAAAAATCACGCAAGATGGGTTTGACTTGAACAGGCCTTATTGTTCCTAATTTTTCTAGTAATCGTAGTTTAGATAAGCGCAATGAACGACTGGCACCCGAAAGAATATTTTCAACAGTAATAAAATGCTCTTCTTGGGCAACAGACTCAACTATTTCGAGTAAAAGAGCAAAACCTATCTCTTTTTCAGCTTGAGTGGAACTTTGTGCCCAAGCTATGGCTCGATAGATAACTTCAGCAAAACCTGCTGCAGCCAGTTTTTTTAGACATATCCTTGTAAAGGCCAACAGCTCTTTGGAGCTGATTTGCAAAAATAGTCCATTTAAGATTGCGACAAGACCACTTTGCTCAGCTTCTTCATATAAATTAGCAATTGAAATGGCTGCATCAATGGCCTCTAGTTTTAGCTCAAGATTATTTTGCTGTATTATTGCTTGACCTAATAACGCTTTTATCTCTGCTCTATTTTTCTCAGATATAATCCCTAATTGCTTAAAGAACCTTATGGCCAATATTTTTTTTCCAGTTATAGTAGTTCTTAAATCCTGCAAAAACCTCCCCTCTTTATCCACGGAAAAGTCACTGGAAATTCTTGCAATTAGACTAATTAGTTGTGAAGATATTTTAGGGATATTATCTGTTTTTGCTAACAATTGATCCAGCATATCATGTGATGCTTTTTGTGCCAATTGTAAAAGTGCATTCTCTGCCAATACTCTTGATCGCTCATATGCTAAACCATTAATTAATGCTTCTATTATTTGGCTATTAGCTGGCTCAACATATAAAACTAACGCCCTTGCAGCATGAAATCTTCTTTCAAATTGA
>JAGLXC010000353.1 GCA_023133095.1 Gammaproteobacteria bacterium
GCCAATGAGTCATGCCCGAAAATTCAGTAATGTTTTGCTGGTAATTTGCACATATCATGTATAATTTGGAAATATTTTAAACTTTGTGCGTATTTTACTCAATTCACCGAGAATTGCTGCTTACTCGCAGGGCATGGCGAAACATTAACAGTATTATGGTATCATTGCGTATGCCGTGCCTATTGTTAATTCTGGCAGCTTTACGAAGCTTGTCAATTTCGTTTTCAAATAGGTATTCTCTAGTGCGTATAATACTGTTTTTTTGTCTGATGGGCGGTAACTTTGCCGTTTTCGGTGTTTGGTCGATAGTGTTTAACATAGTGACAGCTATTGAAAAGCAAAGAGGCTGAAAAGTCAACTTTGCCATTATGGGTCGAAAATGGCAAAAAGGATAGCTGCCGAAAAATCACAAATAAAATGATCGAACAGATGAAAATTTTGTACGAAGGGAATAAAATATCTGTTGTAAAAATCTGTAAAAGTTTTGGTATTAGTCGTTCGGCGTTTTATGGGGCGGTATTGAATAAGACATCGCAAAAATGAATATTCTATATCCATTTCAACTTATAGAGAAAATGTGAGGTATTAATATGCATAGGCATAAAAAGAAAGAGGGTCCTATAAGTTTGCTAGGAGAAGCGATCGATAGACGTGATTTAGATGAAGTAGAACGCTTAGTTAGAAATTATGATTCGCTTTTATCGTATTCTGTTACTAGCAAGAGCTGGTACACGCCATTTTTGTTAGCTGCTAGACGTGGATCCCATGAACAGTTGGTTTTTTTCTTAAGGCAACTAAAAAGTCTTAAATCCAAGGATGAGAAAAAACAAATTGAAGCGAGAGATGCTAAAGGGAGAAATGCTTTTATTATGGCAGCATGTGGCGGGAATGTTGATTGCCTAAAAAAATTATTAGAATTAAAGAGATTAAGCTTCAGCATTGAAGATAAGGATAATAAAGGTAGAACAGCTCTTAATTGGGCCGCTTCTCTCGGGAAAAAAGAAGCAGTACAATACTTGTTAATGAAAGGGGCGGTTTTAACTAAGAAAGCTTATGATGAATGTCATAAGTCTATAAAGATGCTTTTTGATTATAGCCCCGGGCGAGAAGAACAGTCTATCTACCGGCGTTGTTTAGGAAAGCAAACTTCTTCCGAATGGCTTGAAGCGGTTTTTTCAGATTATGAACAAACTAGTGATGAAGAAAGCTCAGACTCTGAAGACGAAGATTTTCAAAGAGTTAACCATGATCTTCATGTTACAAAAAAAGATAAAATTTTAGCGCGAGGAACTCATTATAGCCCAGATTATTTTGATTCAGCACAGAAGCGTCGAAGGTTTTCTCGTCCAAAAAAACACCAGCAACCGATTTATAGTCGCGCAACCGCAGATTTAGCAAATAAATTACCGCGCAAAGATGATGGTTCTCTAGATTGTGAGCACGCTGATCAGCTAATTAAAGGTTATTTTGAGCAATTAAGACTTACACCTGATCGTCGAGAGCTAAGAACGGATATAACAAGCGCTAAAACAAGCTCAACAAGAAATAAAGAGTTTGAGAGTCTCTACTATCGTTTTATTCAAGCATATGTAAACTCTTATGGGGATTTGTTCAACCACGGTGGTATGCGTAAGAATTTTAATTTTTATGGCACAGATAACCCCATGCTTTCTACTACTTCTGACGTAAAGGTTGCATTACTTTATGCTTCTGGGGAGAGAATAAATCATTCGAATCTTTTTTCACCGAAATTACGTAGGAGCACTGGTGCTTTTAAGTATAGAAGATTGGGTTATGTTCATATATATATAGTTAATACAGACTATTTTAATAAAAATGTTGTTGATATAAATCAGTTGAATAATTCGGGCTTAATAGGATTAAGCCATAACTATAGTTTTAATAAAGAGTTTTTATTGCCATCATCAATTCCTGCTGAATATGTATTGGGTTTTCAGGTTTTTGCTTTGCCAAAAATGCGTTGTGAGTGGGATGAACGTATAAAAACGCAGTATGGATTGACGCGGAAGGAATATAACAATTTTCAAAACCAATTCAAAGATTCAGATGAAGACACTAGAGAAGAAGCTATTAAAAAATTAATTGCAAAAGTTACAACGCATCAAGCAGAGAGCTTGGAACAAAAAATAGAGAAGTTGAAAAGAAAAGATATTCCTCGGCCTCCATCACGAAGATCGTCTGCTGCTGAGTCTCTGCCATTATCGACTAATAAAAGCTCACTTTTTGCGCACAAAAAAGGAAAATCAGAATCAGAGAGGCGAACACCACGTCCAAGTTATAGCTAAGCTCTTTATAGTTTTAATTTGCATAGTAAGTAAAGAGGCTTAACCCATAACTTTGCCGAAATAGGTCAAAAATGGCAATGACCTCAACCAGCTAAACATGTTGATGGGCAGCTACTGGTTTTAGGATCGGAACATACCTAAATGAGGAAACTGACAACCAAAACCAGAATTGTTTGTATTAATGGAAGGGTAGGGCCTATATCCTATTTTTGTGTTTATCATGGCATGATTCAGCTGAGCTAAACCACCACAACATTCCGTAAATTGTCCATTTTACGGAAACTGTGTTATCCTATATTCAGGTTTTATCTGGTGTTGACAGTAGAGCAAAAGCACACCCCAAGTACTATTTTACGGAATATTTATGCAAGCAACTACAAAGCCAAGCTTCCATCTACGAAAGCCCAAAAATATCGATCAACGCGACCGGGAGCATTTAACTGAACATGAGATCAACAAGTTGATGCAGGCCGCTCGAAATTCCGGTCGTCATGGTCACAGAGACAGTACCATGATCCTAATCGCCTATCGTCATGGGCTTAGGGTCTCGGAATTAGTGAGATTAAAGTGGTCACAAGTCGATCTATTCCAAAACCTACTGCACGTCAGCCGCCTTAAAAATGGCATAAATTCTACCCATCCCTTAGCTGGTGTGGAAATCAGAGCTTTGCGGAAACTCCAACGCGATTATCCCGAAACTGATTTTGTCTTTATCTCTGAGCGCAAAGCTCCCTTAACCGATCATACTTTCAGAAAAATCATAGAACGGGCAGGGCGGGTCGCAAAGCTAAAATTAAAGATTCATCCCCACATGCTCAGGCATTCAACTGGTTTTAAGCTAGCCAATGATGGCAACGACACTCGCAGCATCCAGCTCTATCTTGGTCACAGCAGCATTCAAAACACTACTCGCTACACCATGCTCTCAAGCAAACGGTTTGAAAAGTTTTGGCAGGATTAGCTTCTCAATTCACATTTATTTCTAAACCATACTTATATAGCTAGTATATTTTATTGTCTATAAAAGC
>JAGLXC010000354.1 GCA_023133095.1 Gammaproteobacteria bacterium
AGCTGGTATGGGGGTTTCAGATCAAAGCGCATTAGCCTTAGTAAAAGAGCTAGCTAAAGTATTAGGTGCAGAGGTTGGTTGTTCACGGCCAGTATGTGACGCAGGTCTGCTTGAAATTGATCGTCAAATTGGTCAAACCGGAACCACTGTGCGTCCTACACTCTACATTGCCTGCGGTATTTCAGGCCAAATCCAGCATCGCTCTGGTATGGAAGAGTCTAAACGCATAATCGCTATCAACAGCGATCCTGCAGCCCCAATTTTTCAGGTTGCACACTACAGCATTGTTGGTGATCTTAATGAAATTCTGCCAAAAATGATTGCAGCATATAAAACTAAAGCATAGGAGAATTATCGTGCCAAATTTTTATCTAGACAATAAAGACATTCTATTCCATATGAAACATATGGATATATCCCAAATTGTGCAATTAAAAGAGGATGATTTTGCTGATAAAGGTAAATTCCTGGAAGCCCCAGAAGACGTTACCGATGCAGTAGACAATTATGCTAAAGTTTTAGAGATAATTGGTGATATTGCTGGTAACTTTATTGCGCCAAGAGCGCCTGATGTTGATCGTGAAGAGGCTCAATTTGTTGATGGTGAAGTCCATTATGCTAAAGGTACAGTTGAAGCTTTAGAGCGCTTAAGACAGGCAGATCTCATGGGTTTTACCTTACCACGTCGTTATGGCGGCTTAAATCTGCCAAAAATCATCTATGCTATCGCAATTGAGATGATTTCACAGGCAGATGCCAGCCTCATGAACCTATTTGGCCTACAAGAAATCTCTGAAACCATCTATAAATTTGGTAGCGAAGATCAATGCCAACGCTATCTGCCACGTTTCTCTAGCGGTGAAGTTATGGGATCTATGGCATTAACCGAGCCTGATGCTGGTTCAGATCTTCAGGCGGTAACTCTGGCAGCTAATAAAAAAGCATTAAATGTTAATGAAAAAGATGGCAAATGGTATTTAAATGGCGTTAAACGTTTTATTACTAATGGTTGCGCCCAAATATCTTTAGTGATGTCACGCTCTGAACCAAACATAAGCGGTGGTCGCGGTATCTCTCTATTTATCTACGAACGCGATAAAAATATGCGGATTCGTCGAATCGAAGACAAACTTGGAATTCATGGTTCTCCTACATGTGAAATGCAATTTGACAATGCAGAGGCAGAACTTTTGGGTCAGCGTAAATTTGGCTTGATAAAATATACCATGTCACTTATGAATGGCGCGCGTTTAGCAGTTGCAGCTCAAGCATTGGGAATTTCAGAGGCAGCTTATCAAGAGGCATACAAATATGCTGGTGAACGCACCCAGTTTGGCAAACCAATTCGCGAGTTAACTGCAGTATACGAAATGCTAACTGACATGCGAGTTGCAATTGAGGCTGGTCGCTCATTTTTATATGAAGCCTCGCGCGTTGTCGATATCAAAGAGTGTTTAGAAGAGCATATTGCTCATCATCCAGAGCGTAAAGCTGAGCTAAATGACCAGCTAAAACGCTACACTAAATATGCATCCTTGTTTACCCCAGCGCTAAAAATATATCTTACTGAGATGGGTAATCGAGTTTGTTATGAAGCCCTACAAATACATGGCGGCAGCGGCTTTACTAAAGACTATAATGTTGAACGTCATTATCGTGACGTGCGTATTACCAATATCTATGAAGGCACTACCCAACTACAAGCATTAGCTGCGATTGGTGGAGTTATCTCTGGGGTTATCTTTGCTAAGCTTGATGATTATGAAAAAGAGAATGACTTTGAGCCTGTAACAGAACAGTTCCAAAAAACAAAAATTTTACGCACTATGTTAGAAGAGGCCCTTGCGCATATCAAAGCCAAAGGCGATAAGAGTTATCAAGAATATCATGAGCGTCGCTTAGTTGAGATGAGTAATGACACACTGATTAGCTATCTAACCTGCATTGATGCGTTAAAATCAGATCGTAAACAAAAAATTGCTACCCTCTACATTGGAAAAGCAATGCCACGCTGTCAGGCAATTTTAAATTACATAAAATCAGATGATAACAATCTGAACGAATTTCATAAAGATATTTTATAAGGGGTTGGGGGACATTACGGTATGACAAAAGCAAAAAAAATCTTAATTGTAGGTGGCGTTGCCGGTGGAGCATCGGCAGCAGCTAGAGCTCGTCGGTTATCTGAAGAAGCTGAGATAATTCTATTTGAACGCGGTGAATATATCTCCTTTGCTAACTGCGGCTTACCCTACTATATTGGCGGCACTATCAAAGATAAAGATCAACTCCTAATTCAAACTCCAGAAAAGATGCGGCAGCGCTTCAATATAGATATAAGAACCAATAGCGAAGTTATTGCGATTGATAGGACCAAACAAGAGATAACAGTTCAGGACAAAATAAAAAATCAGCAGTATCAAGAGAGCTATGACGCCTTAATTTTAAGTCCAGGCGCAAATCCAATCAGACCACCAATTCCAGGCATTGACAATCCGAAAACCTTCACCCTGCGCACTATTCCAGATATGGATAAAATTAATAACTTTATTAATACCAATAGTGCTAAAAATGCAGTAGTTGTAGGTGGCGGCTATATTGGCCTTGAGATGGCAGAAAATTTACGCGAACGCGGCCTTAATGTCACACTCGTTGAGCTATTAGATCAGGTGATGGCACCCATCGACAAGGAGATGGCGAAATTTTTACAGCAAGAGTTAATTCAAAATGGGGTAAATTTAAAACTCGAAACCGCAGTTACTGGATTTAAAGATTCTGCAGAAACATTACAGCTACAACTAAGCGACAACACTACCATAACTTGTGATTTTGCCATATTAGCGATTGGCGTACAGCCAGAAACAGCTCTAGCAAAAGCTGCTGATTTAGCTATTGGTAAACGCGGCGGCATAGCTGTAGATGCCACCATGTGCACCAATGACCCAAACATATATGCAATCGGAGATGCAATAGAG
>JAGLXC010000355.1 GCA_023133095.1 Gammaproteobacteria bacterium
GAAGAACTATTTTTCGAAAACTCAAATAATTATGTCAGACGGAGTTTAAAATGAAAACTGATCAACCAAAGAAAGCTAAAATCGTAGTTACAGGAATTCTTTTTTGGTATCCTTTAGCTGGCGTTACTTACCAGTTTCTTCATTATTTGATTGGTTTGCGTAAACTTGGCTACGATGTTTATTATCTTGAGGATCCTAGTCAATGGGTTTACAATCCAAAAGATAACGATCTTACTCCAGATGCTGATTATAATGTAAACTTTGTGGCTCCGATTCTTGAGAAGTATGGTTTTAAGGGAAAATGGGGGTTCGCCGGCAATTATCACGGAGGGAAAAATTATGGACTGACGCGAGATCAGATGAAGCAATTGTACCGTGATGCTGACGCACTGTTAAATGTTACTGGTCAGGAAATTAGAGATGAGCACAGGGAGTGTAATCGACTTATTTATGTTGAGTCCGACCCTTTTTCTTTTCAAGTTAAGGCGGCGCAGGGCGATGAAGGTGTTATAAAGCATTTAAAAGCACATGATGTTTTTTTTAGCTTTGGTGAGAATTTAGGAGCACCTGACTGCACTGTTCCTCTTGGAGGTGTTAAATGGTTACCCACCAGGCAACCTGTTCAGATGGATCTTTGGAGTAATTCCTTGCATTGCGAAAGTAAAAAGTACACAACTATCACAACATGGAAAAATAAAGGTAAAGACATAAATTATGATGGTGATACCTATTTCTGGACAAAAGACCGTGAGTTTGAAAAATTTATTGATTTACCATTAAAAACAGAAAATAAGTTTGAACTTGCAACTAATGTGGATCAACAAGTACATGACTATCTAACTGAATATCGTTGGGATATTTCCAGTGCACATGCTGTTTCGCGTAATCTATATAAGTATCAAAATTACATCAAAAATTCATGGGCTGAATTCACTGTGGCTCGAGACCAATACGTAAGACCAAATACAGGGTGGTTTAGTGATAGAAGTGTATGTTACCTTGCAGCAAATAGGCCGGTGATAACACAAGAAACTGGCTTTAGTAAGTTTCTGCCGACAGGGAAGGGGCTATTTTCTTTTAGCACTATGGACCATATAATAGAGGCCGTAGAGGCAATTGAATCAGATTACGAAGGCAACTGCAAAGTAGCAAAAGAGATAGCCACTGAATATTTCTCAACAGAGAAGGTGCTTAGTAGTTTGATGGAACGCGCTGGTTTGTAGATTAAGTCTATTATGGATAAAAAAAATCAAAAAACTAATAATGAGCCATTAGTCAAACCCCTCCGAATTGCACAAATAGCTCCATTATGGATGAGTGTGCCTCCTAAAAATTATGGGGGTTCAGAGTTGATAGTCTCACTACTTAGCGAAGAATTAGTTCTTTCTGGGCATGATGTTACATTATTCGCCTCGGGAGATTCTATAACTAATGCAAATCTGCATCCTATCGTTAATCAATGTGTAACTGATGCTATGTCACAAGGACATGCTTATGAATATCAACATTACGCAAATATGGCCATGGCAACCGCAATAATGCAAAGTGATGAGTTCGATATTGTTCATGCTCATTTAGGCTGTTCCTACGTTCCTTTTTACAGTCATAAAAAAGGCAACATGCTGCATACAATACATATTCCTTTATCTATTGATGATCAGTGGGTGCTTGATCACTGTAATAGCGATGCTTCTCTTGCCATGATCAGTAAATTCCAAGCGGCTGCGATACCCAATTCGTTTATAGGTAATAGCAGAGTGGTTCACCATGGGATTGATTTTGAATGCTACGAATTTAGTGAACAGGAAGGTGAATATCTTTTGTTTCTAGGTCGTATGGGACCACAGAAATCGCCTCTTCATGCCATTGAAATCGCTAAAGCAGCCGGAATTCCACTGGTTTTAGCTGGTGAACCTCAAAATGCTGTTGAAAAACAATATTTTGAAAATAAAATAAAACCGCATATTGATAAAAAAAACATTACCCATGTAGGCCCTGTAAATCATAAGCAAAAGAACCTTTTGCTAAAGAAGGCGGCTGTATTATTATTTCCTATTCAAAGGCCTGAAGCATTTGGACTTGTTATGATTGAAGCGATGGCTTGTGGCACACCGGTTCTTGGGTGGGATAGAGCTTCAGTAGTAGAGATAGTTGATCAAGGTAAAACTGGCTTTTATTCTGATTCGCTAGAGAAATTAGTAGCATTAGTTCCAAGTACTATTACACTCAACAGGTTAAATGTCCGCCAAACAGCAATGAAACGATTTAGTCATAAAAGAATGGTTGCTGACTATTTTGATATATATCAATCACTGATACAATTGCAATAACAATGAATATATTAGTGATAGCTCCTCACCCAGATGATGAATCTATTGGTTGCGGTG
>JAGLXC010000356.1 GCA_023133095.1 Gammaproteobacteria bacterium
CTGTTACTCCATCTAACAAAAATACCTTAAAAGTAGTATTGGAGTTAATAATATCTACAGCTTTTTGTTGATGCGAATTGAGTTTAATAGCAGGAGATGGTAGAGTTTGTGGCGCTACAAGTTGGGTGCGAACCGTGGCTGCTTTGCCATCACGTAATAGTTTTGGCAGACTATTTAACATTGCTTCGCCAATAGGGTGGTGATAGTAATCGCTAGCCCATTGATTCAGTTGCATTAGTGTTTGTGGTAACACTGGTTCTTGATCCAAAAGCTCAAGAGCTGGTTTTAGTCTGCTTTCAGGAATACTCGCTTTTTTGGCAGTGTTAATTAACACCCCAATTACCGTACGCGCGCCAAAAGGCACCTTAATGCGGCAGCCAGGGATTAGCTTGGCATAATCACAGGTAGCAGGAGGCAAATAATCAAAGCTGTGACCAAGCGGTATTGGAATAGCAATTTTCAAAATCATGTATAGATTATAGGGTGACCTGGAAGTTTTGTGAACATAAATAAGATAGTTTATTAAAATGCCAGAACAGAAAAAATATTCGGTTTCAATAGGTGGGGTAGGATTTGTCCTTTCTAGAGAAGAAAGCTATAGATTCATTAAAATTGATTATTTTAGATTAAGGATGATTGATAATCACAACAAGGATGATGTTGATTTTTTAATTAGACGATTTTTTATTCCTACCTTGTATAGTTATGATAATGATTTAACAAGCCAAAAAGTTTATATAAAATGGTTGCAAACTTTTGAAAGGCTTGAATATTATTTAACAACACTACTTAATAGGTTATCTGAATTTAATCCTAATAATCAGTCAATTTTTGATTTATATCTATATATTTGTGAAATTGTTAGCAGACATAATAGTCTGAGTGAAACCAATAATATCCCTCCTCGTTATCTCGATAGGCTCTTAGAAGCAGAAAATGGTTTGGTTTTGCTAATAAAAATAGGTGGGTTAGAGTTAGATATAAAGAGTAGTGAAAGAGCAGCTAGATTATTATGGCAAGATCGACAGCGACATGATTATCCCCAACAAATTTATCAGTTTATTGTCATTATTGGAGCTCCAGCGTGTGTATGTTACGTAGAAAATAACAGCAAGAATTTACAGAGAAAGCATCAAAAGATTACTAAAAATGAAGAGGTAAATGATTTTGGCCGTAGTATACAAGATTTTTTAGCTAAATTTGATGTTTGGTTAAAATGGATAATATTAGGGAGAGAGCTGGCTGCTTTAGAAGAGCAAGATAAGCGTAACATTGTAATAGACTTAAGGAAAGTATTGGAGTTTTTGTTGAGTTATCACACAAGATGGCAAGAGTTATCTAAGAATCCTAGAGTTCAAGTGTCGTATAAAACACATGCGCCACAGCGTGTAGAGTTAATTAATCTTATTGGGCAATTTTATGCAGAGATTTACTTTTTATCTAAACAACCAGATGATTTTAATAAGTATATTAATTATAGCGTCGATGCTGTTAGAGGGTGGCAATTTTTAAATTTAGAATTTACTTGTTATGAGGCGTTAAAAGAAGTTTTTAAGAATATAAGTGAGCTATTGCCTCAAGAAAAATCTGATTATTTTTATAATAAGATTATTCCTGGTTTGATAAAATACTGTATACAGTTGGCTATTTTTATTTCTACCTACTCTAATTACAAAGGCCATATTTTAACTAAGATAGCAGGTGGATTTAATGAGCAATTTACCGTACAAGAATGTGCTTTGTTATGCAGTAGTTTTAACCAAAATGATTTTGATATATTTCCCATGCTAAGAGAAGTTGTAGGTAAGATATGGTCTAGTGATAAAAGCATTTTGCTTGCTCCTGCGGAATCACCGCAAGCTATATCGTCAGAAAAAGGTAAAAAGAAAAAGAGGCGGAAGAAGAGACTAAAGCCAGCTGAGTCACAAAAACTACAAGAGATCTCCGCGCCTAAAGCTGAGGCAGCTACTGCAGATAAATCTAAGAAAAAAAGACTACAAACCAAGAGTGTATCCCCTCCTCCCAGAGCTAAGAAGAAACCACGTCAAACTAGTTATAAAAAAATTGCAGATCAACTTAGATCAGCTCCTGCTCCTGTTGCTACAAAAGTTGAATCATCTAAAAAAGCTGTAACAAAAAAAGAGATAGAACTACCTAAATATGATATTGCAGCTTATTGTTCATATGCTGTCCAGATAGCCAGAGAAATTCAGCAACGATGTAATTGTGCAGTGTTTCCTACTGGAGGATTGGCAAGCTCATTAATAGCAGGCCTGCCAGTAACAACAGTTAATGATATAGATTTAAAAGTTGCGATCTCAAAAGAGGAGATATTAGCTTGGTTCCCTCAGGCACAGCAAAGTAAAAATAGACCAGATCTGTTTCGTATATATGGGCCAAATGTTTGGAGTGTAGATGTAACTTGTTGTGGTAGAAATTTTGATCCGCACAAACAAGTTTCTGGTTGCACCATTACTAATTTGTTGTTGGATATTGATGGAAGTTGGGTGAATTTTAATGAAAAAATCCATACAGATCTAAAGCATAAACGAGTAGATTTGCGCGGTGAGTATTCTGAAAAAATATTT
>JAGLXC010000357.1 GCA_023133095.1 Gammaproteobacteria bacterium
GCTGCTGTACATAATGGGAATAGCGCTAAATAGCTCTCCTGCCAGTGGATTTGTTGCCATCCGAAATATTACAAATGGATAAATACGGCCGCTTTGATCACTACTGGCCATTATTGCACCCAACATAGGTTTCGGATTTTTGCTAGTTAGATAGAGATAATTATGTAATGGCATTTGTGAAAATAGCGTTTTAGTCTCCACACCATAATGCTGATGTAATTGATGATAGGCACTTTGATACCAATGATCTAAAGAGGCTAACTCTGGCTGAACTACGCCATGCTTTATAAATTCGCGATGCATTGGTAATTTTCCTAAGCAACCAACCAAATCATCTGCACAGATTAGCTCATCTTTTGGGCGCCTTTTAAATAGTTTTAACACTAGTTTTTTCCGTTTAAGAAAGCTAATTCAGGCCGAAATAGATCATTAGGTAAGCTGAATTTATTTAATAATAGCTCAGTAAAAATATTGGCTTGCCGGTTCGATCTAAGCAACATATGCACATAATATATCTGCGACTTACTTAACATCCTCCAGGTAATTTGACAGGCTGCGCCATGCGCTGCACCTATTTTGCCTTTGTTAAGCAAATGCCATAAACTCCAGGCACCAGAGCTGTTAATAGTCGCTGGATTATCTCCATATGCAGCCACAGCTGACACATAACTGCTTTGCTCAACCGCACGCCCTGGCCACGCTAATTTATGCCACTCTTCTGGTCCGTTACGATAACGGTATACTTGACCATTGCTAGCAAAAACAATCTGACTTAAACCATGAGTAGGCTCAGGATAGATTTGATAGCTAAAACTTGGCTGACTGGCACCATCACTAAACAGACCACTGCTAATACGTTGGGCTTGAGTTAAAGCTTGTAAGGCAGCTTGCGAAAATCCAGCACCAACACCTAACCAGCTCTGCTCTTGCCAACCATTTTTAGTATGAATTAAAAATGGTTTTAAATCAGTGTTAACAAAAGACCACAATAAACCATTTGTCGGCTGAAAAAAATCAGCCACATCTGGAACAGCAGCATCTGCTGTAGCAGAGCGATCAAAAGGAAAATGGTGAGCGATATTTTGTTGGTAATCGCTTACTATGTGCGCTTTCCAAATAGAATTAAGCTCCTCTGTTGCAGTATGTAACACTACTCGCCAGGTTTCACGAATCGGCTGCAGTAAAAGTTTTTGCATTGCACGCCTGGTTGCAACACTATTGATTGGATTAACCACTGTATTAACAGCAACCATACTGCGATAAAGCTCACTATTACCACCAGTGCCAGATAGCAATCGCGCGGCATAGTTCTCTGCATCTCGTCCTGCATTGGAGCTTGCAGTTAACTGTTGTAGATCTGCTGGAATTTTCTTTAACTCATCAAAATAGGCAGTTAAAGGCTTGCCAATTATGTCACGTAAACTAGCAAACTCTAGATTTAGCTGCTCTATATTAGTATTAAATGCTACCTGCTGCAGAAGGGTCGCAAGCTCCCCTTTTGTATCAGCCAATTCTGTTACCCCCTTGCTTGCTTCATCTAAGGAGCCAAATGGCTGCACTTTAACTGAGGTTAAAAATCGCAGCCAGACTCTACTATAATCTGCAAAATATAACTGATTAATCTCTTGTTCCAATTTTTGCTCAGCCTCTTTACCATCATTCAGTGCCAAATTGCGACCGTCTATCGTACTACTTAACAACGTAAATGGAGTTGCCATTACCCAATCTTTATGACGCGCGGCATGTGCTATCTTAGCAATCACTGGTTGCGCTACCTTAATCCACCCTTGCTTTGTATAAAGACCTGGAACCTGATAACTACTGCTTAACAAATTATCAGCATGACCTTTTAATAGATTATCTAAAGTTAC
>JAGLXC010000358.1 GCA_023133095.1 Gammaproteobacteria bacterium
GGTTTTGTGTTGTTTTGTGCTTGAGGTAATTCAGGGACTACAAAGAAGATGATTGCTGCCAGCAAAAAAATTATCGCTGCAAACCACAAGTTCATTTGGCGCCAGCCAATGTGGGTTATTAAAAATTGAGCAGGTGCTGTTGCAGTTAAGGCGCCAAGGCCGCCAAGCGCCATCATCAAGCTGTTTACTACTGCTAATTTTGGTTTTGGAAACCAGGCGGCATTAGCTTTAAAGCCAGCGGTAAGTCCTGCTGCGACGCCGATTCCAACTAGTAAACGACTTATTACTAATTCGGTAATATTGGTGGCAGCAGCAAACAATATAATCGCAAAGCCTGCAAGGCATAGTAACACGGTTTGAATTTTACGGGCGCCAAAGCGATCTAGCAATATACCAAGGGGAATTTGAAACAGGCCATAGCTTAGAAAATAGGCTGCAGATAAGATGCCAAGACCAATAGTTGAAAGAGAGAGGCTATGGGTAAGGGCTGGAGCTTGAACCGCATTTATGGTTCTAAAGATTGAAGTTAAAAAAAAGCCGCTAGCTAAAGGCAAAAAAACAGTAAAAATGAGTTTTAGATGGTTTTTGTTTTGCATGAACTATGTATAAAATATATCCTATGATTATGCAAGTACCTTTAATGAAAACACCTGAAATTTTAGCGCCAGCAGGTTCCTGGGATCAGTTAACTGCGGCTTTTACTTATGGCGCAGATGCCTGTTATTTAGGGATTAGCGCGCTTAGTTTGCGGGCGCAAAGCCAGGGTTTTAGCTGGGAGCAATTAGCGCGCGCCTTAAAGCTTGCGCATGGACAGCAGAAAAAGATCTATTTTTGCTTGAATCTATTAGCCCAAGAGCGTCACTTACCTGCGGTAACAGAGGCATTAACCAAGCTTAAAGATTATCCGATTGATGGAGTTATTATTGCGGATCCTGGTGTTGTAGCCTTAGCACAGCGATTGTTGCCAAAGGTGCCAATTCACTTAAGCACGCAAGCAAATACAGCGAACTCAGAAGCAGTAAAGTTTTGGCAACAGCAGGGCATAAGTAGAATTAATTTAGCACGCGAATTAGATTTTAGAGCTATTCGCAAAGTCCGTGATGCCTGTCCAGATATGGAGCTAGAGGCATTTGTGCATGGTGCTATGTGTATGGCAATTTCTGGGCGCTGTTTGCTCAGTCGTTATTTAAACAATCGTTCAGCTAACTTAGGTTTATGCACTAACCCCTGTCGGTTTAACTATCTGCCATATAAGTTAATCATGGAGGAGTCGGAGCGGCCAGGCGAGCCACTGTGGGAATTGGAACAGGATGAAAATTACTCGCGTATTTTAGCAGCTGATGATCTCTGTTTAGTGCGTTATATAAAGTGGTTTGTGAAAGCCGGGATTGAGGGTTTAAAAATAGAGGGCCGGACAAAAAGTGGAGTCTATGTTGGTCAGGTCGTTGATGTCTATAAAACCGCGGTACAGGATGTAATTAATAATAATCCGCGAAGTTTTATGAGCTATCTCGATGAGCTGCAGCAAATAGGTGACCGCGATTTTTCTAGTGGCTTTTTCTTAGGC
>JAGLXC010000359.1 GCA_023133095.1 Gammaproteobacteria bacterium
GACTATCTTAAGATAATCATCAACACCGCCTATTAGTCCAAAGCTTAACATCACTGTTAATGTTACCCAAATATAACGATTGCTTAGATCTGACCACAATAAAACAGCGCAAGCAATAGAGAGCAAGATAGAAACTCCACCCATTGTTGGAGTGCCGGCTTTTTTTAAATGAGTTTGTGGTCCATCATCTCGTACTGTTTGGCCTATCTGAAAATGCCCTAACCATTTTATTAACGGTTGGCCAATCAATAAAGAAATTATCAACGCAGTTAATGCAGTCAAAATACAACGGAAAGTTATATATTGAAAAACATGAAGAAAGTGCCAATTATTTGTTAGGTGCTGGGTGAGCCATAATAACATATCTATTCCTCGTTAACTGTAGTTAAAACTGCAACTATCTCCCACATGCGATTAACTTTAGACCCCTTTACTAATACCGTAGTCTCTGGTCGCAACTTATTTTTTAGCTCCGCAATTAACTCATTGCGATCAGTAAAAAAATAGCTGCCATCACCAAATGTTTCTACAGTTAATCGAGTTAGATCACCAATTGCATATAGATGATCAACCGCTTTTTCCTTAGCCATTAAACCTAAATCTTGATGATATTGCGCAGCATTTGCACCTAGCTCTGCCATATCACCAACTACTAAAATTTTCTCCCCAGCACTATACCTTAATGAGTCTAAGGCAACTTGCATGGATCTTGGATTAGCGTTATAAGAATCATCAATAATCGTTGCACCATTTAAGCCTATTTTACTTATCATGCGCTTGGCGACTGGCTGCATTGTTTCCAACCCCTGTTTTATATCTGTTAAAGAGGCTCCTGCCATCTCAGCTGCAGCACTTGCAGCTAACGCATTCATAATATTGTGCTTACCAAAAACTGGCAAACAAATCTTGATTTTTCCTTGTGGTGTTTGTAACTCAAAACACGTTATATCAGATGCAATCTCAATACTATGTGCAGTAACATCAGCACTATTTTCTATACCAAAACTAACACAGCGTTTATTGCCTAATAAATCGCGCCAATAAGAAAAATAGGAATCATCAGCATTTAAAACTGCGACGCCGTCTGCGGTTAAGCCTTGTAAAACATTACCCTTAACTCTTGCTACTCCATCTAAATCCCCAAATCCATCTAAATGCACAGGCGCTGCACAAGTAATTATTGCTATATCTGGTTGAGCTAATTTTGCAGCGTAAGCAATCTCATGCGTCAAACTTGCACCAATTTCTATTACCGCAAATTTATGTTCTGGTGTTAAGCGTAATAGAGTTAAAGGCACGCCAATATTATTATTAAGATTTTGTTCCGTTGCTAAAGTTGAGCCACACTGAGACAAAATTGATGCTAGCATTGTTTTTGTTGTAGTCTTACCGCAGCTACCAGTAACGGCACATACAGGAATATCAACTGCTTCTCTGCGTGCTTTAGCCAATTCGCCATAGGCACTAAATGTGTCTTTTACTTTAATCAGCGGAATATCACTGATTATCTCACGGTCAACTACTGCAGCAATTGCCCCCTTTTGTGCCGCT
>JAGLXC010000036.1 GCA_023133095.1 Gammaproteobacteria bacterium
ATTTGCTAAGCTCATGCAGGGCTTTTTCACTTTTTGCTTGCAAATTATCTATAGCTTTTTTATAGGTCGGTTTTTTCTTGTCATATACCATAGTGCTAATAAATCTGTCCCAATTATCTTGCCATTCTGGATTTGTTTTTAACTCATCGAGTGCTTTTTTAATCTCTCTCGCTGGATTACAGTAATAAGCCTCATTATGGTTCCGGTATATCTCCCTATCAGTCATAACAATTTTTGGTGCTAAAGCTTCAAACTGCTTGGTAAATAAGCCAGCCTTTTCTATTTGATACAGATCATATATATGGCGCACCAGGCTTTCATCCCTATAATGGTTGTGGTATTTCATTGTTGCGATGCGCCTGGTTAAAGCAACCCACTTTTCTGCAGCAGTCTCTACTACCGTTATGCTATCTACCTGGCTCACGGGATGATGCACTTTATCACCTAAAACTTGCTGGATTAAAGTAGTAACAGGTTTTGTTTCACATGGTGTTTTTATGTCACCTAAAAAGAATTCTAATGCAAGATAAGGCTTAATTCCTGTCGTTGGCAAAAAAGCCGAAGAGTATCTGGCTCTAACTGACATAAATCGTCCTTCATTGCGTACTCGTGTTTCCTCATTCACAATATTAAAGCCACTTTCTTGTAAGTTGTTCACTAGATTACGCCTAAACTTTCTAAGCAATCTGCGTTTGCCTTCCTTGCTTAGGGGTTCTGCATTGTGTGCTCTAATCCGAAAGTCGCAATCTTCTGACATGCGGAGTATTACCCTATGCGCTTTAGCAAGCGAAGTTCCTCCCTGAAATATTAAGTCGAAATTATCGTGCTTTACTTCGGTGACAATTGAGATAGCTTGAGTTGCATATAGGTCTTTTTCAACCACATAGGCTGGTAGTTTTAATAGTGTTGAGACAGCTTCAATTTGCTCTAGGATTTCTGTTTTATTTTGCATTTATGTTTTTCTCAAAAATCAGTTTCCGTCTACCGTCACCTAACGTACCGCGATATCTGTCATTTAATTTCACAATAAATTTTATTGGTACTTGAGTTGTTTTATCCTCATTGTACTCCTTGATAGTAGAGCCAAGCTCCCAATCAATGCCTAGTCTGTCTAATGCCTCCATACAGACAGCCTCAAAAGCGCCCTGCAGTATCGGTATATCAATATATTTGTTTTTTTTGGCTTTGGCATACACTCCATATCCTAGCTTAATAAGCTCACCATCTTCTACTAAGGCTTGCAGCGCCCTGCTTACCTGCCTGGGCAAGCCAAGATTACTAAGATCAGAGCGTAGAATTACATTGCCCGCAAAGGAGTTTATAAATTGCTGAAGCTTTTCTCGAAAATTGGTTTTATATCTTTTTGTCATAACTATGCCGCCATAAATGGTCTATTTGTATTATAGCAAGCTTTTTTTGGAAATGCCACAAATAGTCTAATTTGCCTATTGTGGCGCTTATAAAGAATAGATATGATATATTAAGCTTATGCCAAAAATAACAGTTAATAATGTAAGTTTATATTATGAAATTTACGGTACAGGCCAGCCGATTGTTTTTGTGGCTGGTTTTAGCGGTGACCATACGGCTTGGCAAAATATAGTGGCTGAATACGCTAAAAGCTATCAGGTTATTGTTTTTGATAATCGCGGTATAGGTGAATCAGATTGTCCAGACTATCCCTATACCACTGATATGATGACCGATGATGTTGTTGGTTTGGTGAAAAGGTTAAGATTGGGGCCGGTGCATTTGGTTGGGCACTCTTTCGGCGGTTGTATCGTCCAGAATATGGCGTATAAATATCCTGAGTTGGTGAAGTCTGTAGTAATTGCTAATTCCTTCGCTAAAGCGAATGTCAGGCTTAGGCTCTATACCGAAATTCGAGCAGAGCTTATTAACGCCAATGCTCCAGATAGCGCAGTTATAAAATTTGTTAGTATGCTTTGTTGGTCGCAACTCTATCTAAAGCAACCAGGAATGATAAAGAAATTAGTTCAAGAAGGTTTTTTCCCGATAACAATTACAGGATATAAGCACCAAGCAAATGCTATGTTTAATTTTGACTCTACTCAATGGCTTAATAAGATAAAAGTGCCATGTTTAATTATTGGTGCAGATGATGATATGCTTGCAACGGTTGAGCAGGCAGAGTATCTCAAGCAAAATATTTCCGGCAGTGAATATTATTGTTTTAAAAATGTAGGTCATGTCCCGCATGTGGAGCAGCCTGGATTTTTCAATAAATTAGTATTAAAATTTATTTCACAGTATTAATCCTTAACCGAAACTGTAGACTCGGGCTATTTATAAATTTGTGAATATGGTATAATTTATACCTAGAATGGTTATTTAAAAAGGTACTGCTCTATGTCTATGTTAAAACTACCGATAGGTTATGATAATTTTGGAGAGCTGGTAAAACGAAAAATTCATTTCGTCGATAAAACTCTATTTATCAAAGAGTTGATTGATGATGAAAGCACAAAAATTCTTTTAATTACTCGTCCACGCCGCTTTGGTAAAACCTTAAACTTATCCATGTTGCAATACTTTTTTGCTGAGACGGTTTATGGAGAAAAAACCGCAGAGCTATTTGCTGGTTTGAAAATAGCTGAAGCAGGTGCGGAGTATATGAGCCACCAGGGTAAATATCCAGTAATTTTTGTCAGTTTTAAAGATATAAAAAATCATGACTTTGAGCATGCTTATGCTGGATTGGTAGAGCTTATTAGAAAAATCTATACTGAACACCGTGTTTTATTGGAAAGCAATAAGTTAAGTGTTCAAGAGCAAGGTTTTTATAATGCGATTTTAGATAAAACGGCAGACGAAGAGACAATAAAAAACTCTTTACAAAATCTTTGTGAATATCTTTATCGTTATTATGGAGCAAAACCCTGGCTGCTAATAGACGAATATGACACACCGATTCAATCAGCTTATGTAAACGGTTATTACGAAGAAATGATTAGCATTATGCGTAGTATGTTTGGAGCAGCGCTAAAAACCAATCCATATCTAGAGCGAGCTGTATTAACTGGAATATTGCGTGTAGCTAAAGAAAGCCTTTTCTCTGGATTAAATAATTTAGAAGTATTCACAATATTACGTGAAGAATATGGCCAATATTTTGGCTTTACTGAGCAAGAAGTGAAAGACTTGCTGATACAGTCACAATTAGAATCTAAAGCTGCTGAAGTTAGAGAGTGGTATAATGGCTATAATATTGGTGGAGTTGTAACCGTTTATAACCCGTGGTCTATTGCTCACTTTATTAACCGCAAAGGAACAATAATGCCCTACTGGGTAAACACCAGTGATAATAAGCTGATAAGAGATTTAATTATTAAATCAAGTGATAGGTTCAAAACCAAGCTAGAAGACTTGCTAGCAGGCAAACCAGTTGAGTCTACCATCAATGAAGATATGGTGTTTGGTGACCTTAGCTATAAAAGTGAAATAGCCATATGGAGTTTACTATTGTTATCTGGTTATTTAAAAGTACTCAAAAAAGAAATGGTAGATGAAGAGCTGAAAGTTGTTTTAGATATTCCTAACCGTGAAGTAAGAAGCCTGTATCGAAATATTATAAAAGGCTGGTTAACCGATGAACAAGATGATGAGCTTTATAATGAAATATTAAGCACTCTATTGGCTGGAGATATTAACAAATTCATTGAGCACTTAGCTTTATTCATGAAACAGACCGCTAGTTACCATGATCTTAGTAATGATCCAGAAGCTTTTTTCCATGGCCTATTAATTGGCTTAACAGCTAGTCTTTATAAGAATAAAAACTATCAAATAACCTCCAATCGAGAAAGCGGCTATGGCAGGTATGACTATTTGATTTTTTCTCATGATCTTACTAAACCCACCATAATCTTTGAACTAAAAAGAGTAGAAAAACCAAAGCCAAAAACTAGTGAAAAACAACTAGACGAATTATTAGCTAAAACAGCTATGGAAGCTTTAGAGCAAATAGCCACCAAGGATTATCTAACAGAAGCTAAAAGATTAGGAGCGACTAAAATCATTCAAATCGGTTTGGCTTTTTGTGGGAAGAAGTTTATGGCCAGATATTCCTAATGTAATGAATGCTATTAAGCTATTTTTAAAGCTGTGTCCGGAAAAGTGTTGGCACACCAATTGGGAGCCGAGCGCGGTAGTTCTACATGCTCGGTTCTGAGAGGATTCGGTTGGAGTGATCCGACCGCTCTACTCGACCTCGCCCTAAATGTCGCCAAAATCTATATCTCACAGACTTGGGCATTTGGCTCGATTGTCGCGGAATAAATATGATTTTAATTGACAAATCTGTAGATTTTATGCAATAATTGCATTTAAAATACATAACAATAGGGTTATATTATGTTGATAAGCTTTTCATTAGCCAATTACAAATCATTCAAAGGGCCAAAAACCTTAGATTTAGCAGCAACCATCGACAAAGAGCATGTCAGTGAAAATACCTTTTTAGCAAAGGATCTCCGCTTATTAAAATCTGTTGCGATCTATGGCGCCAATGCTAGCGGGAAAACCAATTTATTGGACGCTATAGCATTTATGAAATACTTTGTTTTGCACTCTACTGATAACCAGGTTGGCGATTCAATCCCGATCACAAATTTCAAGCTAGACAGCAAAATGCAGGCTAAACCAAGCAAGCTTGAGGTCATCTTTGTGGTAGAAAACACCAAATACGAATATAGCTTCGAAGTAAATGCAGACAGAGTGACAAAAGAGCTGCTACAAGCCTATCAAACCACCCGCCCGCAACTTTGGTTTGAAAGACTATTTGATTCTAAAAAGCAGACATACTCCTGGAAATTTGGGAGTAAATTTAAAGGTCAAATCCAATCATGGAAAGAACAAACATTAGAAAACACGTTATTCCTCTCAAGAGCAAGCCAGCTAAATAGCGAACAATTGAAACCCGTGCATCAGTGGTTTAACAATCTGAAACCACTTAATTTATCAAAACCACTCCATCCTGGACATACTATTGAGTGGTGCCAAAGCTCCGACTCGAACAAACAAGAGGTGTTGAATTTCTTAAAAGCATCCGGAGATAATAGTGGGATTACCAATATTGAATTTGACAAAAAAGATATACCAAAAAATGAGCTAACCACTTTTGTCATGAAGTTGATTCAAAAAAACATTAACAGCAAAAAAGAAAGAGCAAACTTTCAGCGAATAACAATAGCTGGAATGTCTCATAAAATGGTCGACACAAACAAAATTATAACTTTCAAACTTGAGGAAGAATCAGCAGGAACCCGCAAGCTTTTTTCGTTAGCATCAGTTTGGTTAAAAGCAATTAAAGAGGGACAAACCTTAATCATCGATGAATTAAATAATAGCCTGCATCCTCTTTTGGCAAAATTTTTGATCCGAATGTTTCACGACAAAGAGATAAATACCAATGGCGCTCAACTAATTTTTACCGGCCATGATTCATTCCTGTTGGACCTGGAAATTTTCCGCCGCGATCAGATTTGGTTTACTGAAAAAAACCTTAAAGATGAGACAGATCTATATTGCCTCGCAGAATATAGTCCTAGGAAAAATGAACCCGTTGAGAAAGGCTATCTTAAAGGTCGCTATGGCGCCTTGCCACATATTGACGAAACAATACTTTCATAACGATAAAAAGGCAATTATCTCCTATGACAAAAAATCGAAAAACAAAGCCTGTCTATAAAAAGCCAAATCCAGTCATCTTAATAGTATGTGAAGGAGAAATTACAGAACCAGCCTACTTCAGGCAAATAAAAAAGAAACTACGGGCTAATATAGATATCATCAAGGGATGCGGTAGCAACCCCAAGAACATATTACATACAGCAAAACAAAAATACCATGACTTTAAATATAGTCAAATATTTTGCGTGTTTGACAAAGATTCACATCATCACTATCAATCAGCAATAAATGACATAAAGCAATTGCGTAACAAAAAAACAAACCCTATCCCGATAAAAGCCATCCATTCAGCCCCCTGTATTGAATATTGGTTTTTACTGCATTTCACCTACACCTCATCTCCATTCCAACGTACTGAGAAAAAATCAACTGGCGACTTATGTGTAAAACAATTAAAGGAACACATACCAAATTATGATAAAAAAAGAGAGATTATTAATGAAATCTTCCCAGAATTAGATCAGAAGCTGAGCACGGCAATAAAAAATGCAAAACAAATACAAAAGGCCAGCCGAAAAGAGGAGTTTGATGAACCATATACTAATGCTCATGAATTAATCGAATATTTACATGACTTACCCAAAAAAAACCGTGACATTTTACCAAAACTCATATATACTTATTTATTACCTAATATGTTTCTAGCTTTTTCCTTACGAAAACCCCTATACTTCATATTATAACATTCTAATTTTAGAGAGAACATCGTATGTCAACAACAAAACCCTTTAACAAACTAGGGATAGCCCCTGCTTTATTAACCTCACTCACTGAGCTAGGATATGAAACACCTACGCCAATACAAGAACAGAGCATTCCCGTCTTAATGGAAGGCAATGACTTGTTAGCGCAAGCGCAAACTGGAACCGGCAAGACTGCAGCCTTTGCCCTGCCTATTCTCTCGCATTTAGACCTGGCAATAAAAAAACCCCAGGCGCTAATTATTGCCCCTACCCGCGAACTGGCTATTCAGGTCGCTGAAGCTTTTCAAAGCTATGCTAAACACCTAAAAGGCTTTCATGTATCGCCTATTTACGGTGGCCAGGATTATCAAATCCAACTTCGGGCCTTAAAACGAGGCGCGCATGTTATTGTTGGAACTCCTGGACGCTTAATGGATCACCTTCGCCGCGGCACTCTATCTATGAGCGCACTAAAAACTATTGTATTAGATGAAGGCGATGAAATGTTAAAAATGGGCTTTATCGAAGATATCCAATGGATTCTTGAACAAATCCCTGCCAATCATCAAACCGCGCTATTTTCAGCAACAGTGCCGGCCTCCATTCAGCAAATTGCTAAACGCTACATGAAAGATGCTAAAAAAATTCAAATCACGCCAAAAGAAAGCACGGTAGATACAATAGAGCAACTATATACCCTAGTTTCCAAAAACCAAAAAATGGATGCACTAACCCGATTCCTTGAAATCGAAGATATCCAGGCCGCCCTAGTCTTTACCCGCACAAAAACAGCATCAGCCGAACTAGCAGAAAGGCTACAAGCCCGTGGATATGCAGCTGCTGCACTAAATGGCGACATGAATCAATCCATGCGCAAAAAAACAGTTGACCAAATCAAAAACGGCACTTTAGACATTGTCGTTGCGACCGATGTAGCAGCGCGCGGTCTTGATATTGATCGAGTTAGCCATGTTATCAATTTTGACATCCCTTACGACACAGAGTCTTACATCCATCGTATCGGCAGAACTGGACGCGCAGGACGCAAGGGTAAAGCTATTCTATTTATCACACCAAGGGAGCATCGCTTTTTAAATGATATAAAACGCGCAATTCATATGCCTATCAAACAAATCGAACCGCCTTCACTGAAAGAAATGAGTGAAAAACGCAGCAAACAGTTTGCAGAAGATATCGTCAATCTAATAAGAAAAGGTAACAAGCTAAAACCTTATCACAAAATGGTTGAACATATTATGGAGCAAGAAAATTGCACTGCAGAAGATATTGCGGCTGCCTTAGCCTATTTATCGCAACAATCAAACCCTTTACCATCGCACGAAATTGAAGCTATTGAGCCAGAAGAGGAAAGACCACACAACCGATTCTCTCGTTTTAAAAGAAAACCATCTGGTGGCGGCCGGCCTGGTCGATCAAGTAGGCCACCACGTAGTAGCAAAAGACGCTCATCTAACGCTCCGATAGCAACAGCTAAAAAGAAAAAAAAGCGTGACCGTTAATAACATACCCAAAGCGATTGGGTTGTAGGGGCAATCCTTGCGGTTGCCCCAACCACATGAACAAATAGTTATGCTTTTTCAAACAAGACGTCGGTTAAACATTTCAGTAACCCAGCCAAGACCTCTGTCATGATAACAAAATCAGCAACAAAACTATCATCTCCATTTTCGCTACTCTCCTGGTTAGACTGTTCTATTAAAGCATCATGGAATTTC
>JAGLXC010000360.1 GCA_023133095.1 Gammaproteobacteria bacterium
ATATTGATTTTTCCTATAGCTTATGGAGAGATAGTTGCTGTAGATCCAAGTTTGGATCTTGCTTGAGCTTTGTTAATACATCATTAACCCATGCTTCAAACGATAAGGTTTCATATTCGTCATTAGGAAACAGCTGGTCCCACTCTTTTTCGTTCTGTTTTAACATAGCGTCAATTTCAGCTTCAGTTTTGTTTTGCCAGCAATGCTCAGGACGGCCAGTACGTTTATCATATTCTGCTGTTACGGGATCAAGATGGCGAAATGGCTCCAGTTGGGGTACATCAGGGATGGGTTTGGATATATCCATGAATTGTGAATAATAATGATGGTATAGCAATAGCTCTTGCATATAACTGGCTCCAAAACCACGAAAAGTTAACTTAGAATAGCGATGCATATACCATAAGCTTCTGCTTTTCCCACCGCCGCCTTCATAGTTGGTAGTCACATATGGATCAAATTCATCGAAGGAAAGCTCCCGTTTTTTACCTTTTTTGGGCGGGAATGTAACAAGCCCTGTGCGTCGATTCATTACGATATATTTGTTGTCAGGGAGAATATGGGATAAAAAACGGAAAATGTGCATACCGAGATAGGGAACGATAAAGAAAAAAGGTATTTGTAAGAAAAAATGTAGATTTCTATGAGGTGATACCGCATTTAGGAATGCGAATAGAAACATGCCCCAAAACATAAAAAAAGCACCCACTCCTAGAATCATAGAAATAAAAAAGGCAATCCCAGCTGGACTATTTAAAATCATAGGGTAAGCAATTACTTCATGCGCTCTTTTATCGTATTCTCTTTGCTTGCGTAAAAAAATTTTGTGTACTTTTTGGTTTAATTTAATATCAGTAAAATAATCAGGAGTGCCGATTTGCAGTAAGTGTTTCTCAGGAAAATCAACCTTAGGCAATGGCTGGTTTCTAAGGCATTGCGAAACATAAGGCAAAGACTTGACGTCCAGAGGTTGCTTTTCTATAACTCTAGGATGGCTGGAGTCATAAGCTAAAGCTTCATAATAATTATTAACTGTAGTTTCCATATTGATTTTTCCTATAGCTTATGGAGAGATGGTTACTGTAGATCCAGGTTGGATCTGCATCGGTGTTTGTTACTATATCACTATCCTCTGCTGCAAGTTCTGGCTTTTCATCTTCTTTGTATAATACAGGGGTTGGAATACGATATTTTTTATTATTCAAAAATAAGCGCAATTTGCCTGCATAAGTGAAATCATAATGAGTAAATAGCGCTAGTTCTTCAGAACCAATCTGCTGCTGATAATATAACTTAAAACCTACTATACGATTATTAGCTTGATCTATTAATTGTTCTATTTGATATGGTGGTAAGCTGCTTTGCTCCCCCTCAAATAATCTGGGATTGGCTCCAGTTGCAGAAATGCTTTGTTTTATGAGATTTTTTGCTTTGGTTAATCTGACATCCAGGGAGCTGTTCTCTGGAATAAAATAGGGGGTTTTTATCTCTGCAGATAGTTGTTGATACCCATCAGAGGAAGGTACTTTACGTAAAAATATAGTTGGTGAGGTAAGTATCGTCATAAGCTCGGCATATGATTGTTCCGCTGTCATGCTACTGCTGTTTATACTGAATGGACAATTTTTAGCATATTTTGTCAAGTCATCATCTTTGCAGTAGGTGTAGATAATTGTACCTAACAGAATGGTTGTTGCGGCTATCCAGCCAACCACACCAAAAATAGCAAGCCAGGTCTGATTTTCTGCAAACAGCGCCCAGGCTTCACCAATGATGGATGCATTGTTCAGGGTGAAACCGGTGATTTGAATAATTTCTCCGAGGTTTGCCCCAGTATCATGTTGATACCAGGTCTTTGTTAGGTCTTCAAAGACCAGATAAGTTGAGATTGTGTTAGCTGCTATGCCTGCAAGCCCTAGAGGAGTTAGTTTTAATTTTGCCAAGCCAGCAACTTTCATATAACCCCTTATGATTACGTTTTTGTTTTCAGTAAAATATTTGTAATATTCTTTTTCCTCTGCAAAAGCTTTGGCTGTCTGTTCTATAGCAAAAATTATCATTAATGCGCTGCCTACAGCCTTGATTTCTGTTTTTGCCCCAGGATTTTCAAGTGCCTCTTTCACAGCATTAGCCACATTAACCATCTGCAATCCCAAAAATATCGGTGAAGCAATTTTGTCAGCAGAGATTAAACCTTGCTCTATCTCCTTGTGAACCAAAACTTTGGTGTTAGTTTTTTCAAAAAGCTTAAGAATATTTTTGCGTACCGCGGTTGCGGTGATTGTTTCAGTATTTTTTACTCCACGAAAATCTTTGTA
>JAGLXC010000361.1 GCA_023133095.1 Gammaproteobacteria bacterium
AGCAGTAATCTCTTCTGGATTATATTTTGCATGTGAAACCACTTCAACTGGCGCGGGCGAATCACGTAACCCCCTTAAATTACCGACCAAAAGATGATTAAATGCCGTATGCGCCAATACTGGAATTGTATTTAAAGCGTTACCAGCTGCTGCTGGATCGGTTCCATCTGCATCCACTCCTATTTGTGGACGTTTCCCCCGAATTAAATCACGAGTAAAATTCGGCGGGATACTAATAACAAATTCTGCTTTATAGGTGGCGAGCATATTGTCTGCTTCTGCTGCACTTTTCACCTCTTTTTCTATGGTAAAATAGTCTGTGTTCTTTAAGGCGCTAACAAATGCGCGGGTAAAAGGGCTATGGTCTGAGCTTACTATAACTGTTGGCAGATGTTTTGGATTGGTGTTTATTGCATAACCAAACATTATTAACTGCATTAATGGGATAATAATCAAAATACCAAAAGTTACGCGATCACGTAGCATTTGAATAAATTCCTTTCTCATAACCGCCCACAATCTCTGGCCAGAAATACCACTAAGCTGCATCACAATCACCGCTACTTAACTTGATAAATACATCTTCGAGATCAGGACAAATTTGCTGCCAACGCCATTTACGTTTATCCAAACCATTGATACTTGTTTGTAAATTGTTAGCATCTGTACCACTAACATGTAATCTGCTTCCAAATGCCGCTGCTTGCTCCACGCCTGGCATATTTTTTAACTGCTCGGCCAGACGGTTTAAATTTCCATCGCCTGTCACCTGCCAGGTAAGCAATTTGGAACCTGCAACAATCTCTCGGCTGGTTCCCTGGGTCATAATCTGCCCCTGAAAAATATAGGCTAATTTGTTACAACGCTCTGCTTCATCCATATAGTGAGTGCTAACTAAAGTAGTGACTCCTTGCAAAGACAAGTCCTGAATTCGCGCCCAAAACTCCCGCCTGGCTTTAGGATCTACACCTGCTGTAGGCTCATCTAATAACAATAGATCTGGCTTATGAATTAAAGCTGCAGACAGTGCTAAACGCTGCTTCCAGCCACCAGAAAGAGTGCCAGCTAATTGATTTTTGCGTTCTGTTAAGCCTAATTCGGCAATACTATTTGCAACTGCTGCTTTTCTATCAATCACATTATAGAGTCTAGCGACAAAATCTAAATTCTCATAAATGCTAAGATCGCCATACAAACTAAATCTTTGCGTCATATAGCCAACCCGTTTTTTAATCTCATATGATTCAGTTAAGACATTAAAACCAAGACAGGTTCCTAACGCTGCATCTGGCAACAAAAGGCCACATAACATACGAATAGTTGTAGTTTTGCCAGCGCCATTTGGCCCTAAAAACCCGAATATTTCACCCTTTTTTACCTGTAACGCTGCGTCAATTACTGCAGGTTTACCACAAAAACTTTTTTTCAATCCTCTAACATCAATAACTAATGGCGTTTCTTTCATCATGCTTTATTCTTAGACAAATAAACATCAATGGGCTGACCAGTGTGAAACCGTACAGCAATATCTGGAGCTATTTTTGCCTCCACTCGATACATTAAATTAACTCGAGTATCTTTGCTATAAATAACTGGCGGCGTGTATTCAGCATCAGAGGAGATAAAACTAATAGTCGCTGGGGTTTTAGCCTTACAACTATCACAATTAAATTGAATTTTCTGTCCTATGGCAATCGTGCTCAGAATAGGCTCAGGCACAAAGAAAACTAACTTTATATTTTCTGGCGCCAGCAAAGAGACTACAGGTTGATTTGCAGGAACATATTCACCAACTCGATAGTAGGTATCAAATATAAAACCTGCTACAGGGGCTGACATGGTTTTTTGATCCAACGCCCATTTCGCGTGCTTAACATTTGCAACTGCTGATTTTACTGCCTCTGCCTGTGCTTTGATTTGATTTTCACGTGCGCCTAACTCGGCATCAGCCAGATTTGCATTTAACTCTTTAATTTTTTTCAAATCACGCACATAACTGGAGCGTGCGGTATCCACACTCTCTTTATCAATTGCGCCTTTGGTATATAAT
>JAGLXC010000362.1 GCA_023133095.1 Gammaproteobacteria bacterium
AGACAAATGCTAATGGAAAAAAACATGACTATATGAAAAGACTATCCCTAATCCCTTTCTTATCTTTGACAATGCTAGACTTCTCTCCCACCTCTGTAATAGATATAAAAAACCAAGCGATTTTATCTAACTTATTAGCACAAGAAACCTGTGTGTTTTATGCTATTCTATACCGCCTTCAAAAAACAAAGCGAGATAAACAGCCACTGCCACCTTGGAACGATCTACTAAAAGATATGAGCAGTTTAGAATTTTGGAATACAATCATTAAAGATTATGAGCAATTATATAAAATATTACAAGAACTTCCAGTGATGGAACGTTTTGTGTTTTTGCAAAACATACATCCAGAACTATTGCGCAAAATGTATTTCGACGAAAAAGACTGGGATAAAGTCTCATCTCTTTTAGAAGATAAAGATCAATTTAAAAATATAGTTCCAGGACCTGGATATGAAAAACGCGAGCATCTCCCTTCCAGCACTGGCGCTTATGCAATTAAAAAATATGAGATATATAATTGTTATGGTGAACTAATAAGAGCTTATCAACTTGAGTCTGGCCCACCACCCAGTAGTGAGGAAGAAGATCCTGAGTATCTAACCGAGCTAGCTTATGCTTCCCCATTAGAAGATGAGCCGTATGAAGGCAGCCTAAGCGAAGGCTCTGCCAGTCCAGCTCCATTAAGCCCCCGTTATGTGCCCCCCGGATCTTTCGATACTGAGGATAGCGGATCAGAAGCTGACTTACCATTCCTGCTTCCACCTTGGGTCCCAGATTTTGAAGATTTTGAAGATAGCGGATCAGAATCTGATGAAGAGACTGGTCATATCCCGCGTCCAGCTTTACCTCATGCCTCTTTATTTTTTGCTGGATATGATAGTAACGATGAAGCGCCTCCTTTAGGACCTGGTTTCTCTGACTCTGAAGATGACGCTCTGCCACCTCCATCTGAAGACGGAACTTCTTCAGCATCAGAAGATGAAGAAGAGCTGGGTTTTGCATCCCTTTTGAATCCATAAAAACTCATTGTAATTGAGCAGCCTAACTCCCCAACGGCTTCTCAAAATGCTGATAATCACGCACTTTGCCGGTCCAGCTGCCGCCCCAGACCCAGCCCTTTTTGGTGAAATCTTTAACTACTATTCCGTTTGGCGTTATGCTGCCCTTTACATTTTTGCCAAGATATTTTTTGGCCGCTGCCGGCTCGACTTTGTTGCCATAGACATAGGGGTTAATCAATGGATTGATATCAATAGCGCCGCCATAGCTATGAATCGAAAATATCTTAGAGAAATTGGTTTGCGCCCGACAATTAAAGGCTGAGGTATTATTAGCACGCATTGAAACCTGATCATTGCCATGATAAAGATACATTGGCTTCATCTTGGCAATTGGAAATTTGTGTTGATAGAGATCTTTAAAAATAGTAGTAATCTCTGGCGCTAGATTTTTGTTTACAATCAATGCTCCTTGATGCGCTTGGTTATCAAAACCCCAATAACTAAGCTGCAAATAGGCTAAATTAGATAATGGTACAGGACAGCCCTTATGCCAGGTATATTTTTGCATCTGTTGCTTTACTGCTGCTGGCAACGGCTGGGTAGTAGCTTTAAAATCTGCGGCTGCCGCCAAACCATGGCCTTGATACTGCCTCCAATTAGGCTTTAACCGCCTTGCTGTTATGTAGATATCGCGCCAATGCGGCGCTCGAAGATCGCTAATATGAACGGTTGGATCTTGATATGCGGTTGAGTTAAGAAACTTATGGTTGCCTAAGTATAAGCCAGCATGGCTAATATCATTATTCCAGCCAAAATAGAGTGCATCGCCAGGTTTTAGATCCTTTTCTGCCACCTGATAAAATCCAGGCCAACCTGCCTGCTGCTTGCCATCTCTTGGCAGCGTCACTCCCATCTGCGCATACATAGCTTGCACTATTCCAGAGCAATCATAACCAAAGGTAGAATCCCCAGCCCAAAGATATGGCAGTCCTACAAATTTATGGCCTAATTGCAACATCTCAGCCATAGATAATGGT
>JAGLXC010000363.1 GCA_023133095.1 Gammaproteobacteria bacterium
ACTTTAGGCCGAATCATGAATGTATTAGGCGAGCCAATTGATGAACAGGGTCCGATAAAGTCTAAAAAAAGCATGCCAATTCATCGCGAAGCACCAGCATTTATAGATCAAGCAGCTGGAGTCGAGTTATTAGAAACCGGAATTAAAGTTTTAGATTTGATCTGTCCCTTTGCTAAGGGTGGAAAGGTCGGTCTTTTTGGAGGTGCAGGTGTAGGTAAAACCGTTAACATGCTGGAGCTGATTCGTAATATTTCTACAGAACATAAAGGCTACTCTGTTTTTGCTGGTGTGGGGGAACGAACTCGAGAAGGTAATGATTTCTATAACGAGATGCGGGAGTCAAAAGTTTTAGACAAAGTATCATTAGTCTATGGCCAGATGAATGAACCACCAGGCAATCGTTTGCGTGTAGCATTAACAGGATTAACCGTAGCGGAAAATTTCCGCGATGATGGCCTAGATGTTTTACTTTTTATTGATAACATCTATCGATATACCTTAGCTGGAACTGAAGTATCAGCACTTTTAGGTCGAATGCCTTCAGCAGTAGGTTATCAGCCAACCTTAGCGCAAGAGATGGGACGTTTGCAAGAGCGAATTACCTCAACTAAAACTGGTTCAATAACCTCAGTACAGGCAGTTTATGTTCCTGCAGATGATTTAACCGATCCGTCACCAGCTACAACCTTTGCTCACTTAGATGCAACCATTGTATTGTCGCGGCAAATAGTTGAGTTGGGAATCTATCCCGCAATTGATCCTTTGGATTCTACCAGTCGCCAATTAGATCCTTTAGTAGTTGGCAAAGAGCACTACGATATAGCGCGTGCAGTCCAAAGTACGTTGCAACGCCAAAAAGAGCTAAAAGATATTATTGCGATTATGGGAATGGATGAGCTAACCGAAGAGGATAAACTAACCGTCTATCGAGCTCGAAAAATTCAGCGCTTTTTATCGCAGCCATTTTTTGTGGCAGAGGTGTTTACAGGGTCACCTGGAAAATATGTACCGCTTAAAGAGACAATTCGTGGCTTTAAAGAAATATTAGAAGGCAAGTATGATGACTTGCCAGAACAGGCATTTTATATGGTCGGCTCAATAGAAGAGGCAGTAGAAAAAGCCAAGGGTATGCAATAACAGGATTAAATTATGGCAGCAATAACCGTCCATTTAGATATCGTCAGCCCAGAAGCCAAAATCTATTCCGGCTTAGTGGAGATGGTATCAGTAACAGGTGCTATGGGTGAACTGGGGATTTTGCCAGGTCACACCCAGCTGCTATCCTCCATAAAACCAGGCCAGGTAAATGTTACAAAACAGGGCGGAGAAAAGGTGATCTACTATATCTCCGGCGGTTTTTTAGAGGTTCAACCTGATTGCATAACCATCTTAGCCGACACAGTAGTTAGAGCTGATAATCTAGATGAAGTCGCAGCAGAAGAGGCCAAAGCGCGAGCAGAAAAATTATTAGCAGAGAAAAAATCTGAACTAGACTATGCCGCCACCTTGCGCGAGTTAGCGCAGGCAGCCGCGCAAATTCGGACCATTAAGGAGCTGCGGAAAAATGGAAAATTATCTACTGCAAAATAGCAAGTTGCGAAACATGCTTAAACAGCTATGTCGTGATACGCCTATATCTGGTTACGGTTATGTTAGATTTGCTAAGGATAATCCTACAACATCAACACATATATATAGTACCAATAATGACTGGACTGAATATAAACTAAAGCAGAAGTTTACCATAGTTTGTCCCTCAACAGTGCATTACGGTAAGATTTGGCAGTATAAGATGGTGCCGCGATTAGGGGATAAGCTACATGAGAGGTGCATGGATGCTGGAGAAAAATTTTTCCAAATCTATCATCCAATTGATATTATCCATAACGTTGCTGGTAACATTGAAGTACACGCATTTGCTGTTAATAAACCTGGGACAGATGCCGTGAATTGCTATTTAAATGAGATGGAGCTATTACAATATTTTGCTGGAATAAGCAGTATATTTATGCATGAACAACTTGAGTTGGACAAGCCAAAACCACAGTTGCTTACAGAAAATCAAGTTCCTGTAACTTATACTTCAAAGCTAGACATTATGGAGCGGATTGTCGCGCTTCATCTAAACAAGAGCCCCAGTTTTAGTAAAAGTGAAAAAAAAGTAATTTATG
>JAGLXC010000364.1 GCA_023133095.1 Gammaproteobacteria bacterium
ACATTTCGCCCCGTTGGGGCAGTTGTCCAGAAATTCCAGGCAATTGACTTGAGTATATGTCTTCAATATTTGATACGTATCAAAATTTTTACCCAAAAAAAGACATATTAACAAGCAATAAAACATAGTAAATTTATAACAATAAAACATAGTAAAGTCTGTGGCTGGCCTCCAGCCACAACCCCTGGTGAAAGCCCTCTGTATGCCTGCTATCGTTATTTAATTAGATTGTCCCACAGCATATCAATTAACTGGGATCTAAACAGGCAGTTAGTTTTGTTTTTGGCACGAGCCAAATAATCTTCTGCTGTTCTGGGTGAAATCGCTAATATCCTGGCTGTCTCTTTCATGGTTTTGCCTCTGGCTAATTGTAAAACACACTCATATTCACGTCGGGACAAGATCACCTCTTTTGACTTGAAGTTCATACGAATTTTATTAGTTTTTATCAGATTACAAAACTCTGTATATGATTGGCTTGGCAGTGTTTTATTGTTTTGCATCATGGCATTAGGGATAACAAAACGCTCTTTATGTGCTTTAGCTATTAACTTTGCTGCCTTGTCTTTAAAGTAAAACAAAAATTGGGTTAAGAGCTCAATATTATTGAAGTAGAAGTCTATTATGGTACGATCAGAGCTCACTGCAGATAGATCAAAAAACTCTAGGCAGGTCTCATTTTTGCAAAAAACAGTAACCCCATTATGATGGCTAAAGCAGCTTGCGGCATCTGTTAATACCTTTTCAGGCATATAATTTTCCAGCAGATGGATTCCTGAGGTTACATTAACTCCTGTGACAGGAAATTCATGCTCAAAAAAATGATAATGCCAATCTCTGTCGCTGACCAATGCTACAAGTGAACTATCTGGATACACTCTTGCATAATCAAAATAGTTTAATCCAAAGGTTTTAAACAATGGATCACAAATTGCAGCAACATCATCTGCAGCGGTATAAGAGATATGCTTCTTTAGCGTTGTTAATAACTCCATATTAACATTATACCTATTTTTTAGTGATTTCCCAATGGCCATTTCTGGCTGAGCCAACTCGCTTAAGCAGCCCTTTCTTCTTCAAAACATCTATGTTCTTATCAATAGCAGTAGTACTAATTCCTATTTTTTTAGCCATTTCTTGTTTTGCAATATGTGGATTGTTATTGATCAGCAATAATATTTTCTTTTGACTTTCTACCAACCCATCTACCAACCTTCCCTGTCCACCCTTTAGGGCATACTCAGGATCACGATAAAAAACAACCCGAAACAAACTATCCACCTCAAACACAGGTTTTCTATCTCAATGGAAAACTTCAGTATTCAGTTTTTCCTATTTATCAAATTAGCAACCATAGCAGTAATAACAGCTTTTTCCTCGGCCCTACTCTCAGCAATCATCAGAGTTATTGCTACCAGCGCATTATCAGCTATTCTCTTCTTACCATCATCATGATAAAGAATTTCATTTTTCTCAAGGAATCTCAAAAACAGCACAGCAGCAATACGTTTATTTCCATCAACAAAACTATGATTCTTGACTAAAAAGTACAGTAAATTAGCTGCCTTTTCCTCTAAAGAAGGGTAAACATCCTTACCATCAAAACTCTGCATAATAGATCTTAATGAACTTTTAAGGCTTTCATCTTTCTCCTTACCAAAAAGCGCAGAAGCTCCAAACTTCTCTTGCATCTTGTGAATGGTAATCAGAACTTCCTTATATGAAATAGCCATAGCTTTTGTTTTAGTAATATTTTCTATAGTAACTCGCTGATGGTCGTAGTCATCAAGCAAATCCAACGCATATACATAGTGTGATATTGTCTGCAACAAATTAGTAGCTTCATCACTAGAAAGAGATTTCCGCTCTGAAATGTCTGTCACCAGTTTCAGAGTCTGCTTTAATTCGTTTAAACGCTGTTCATTAACAGTATAGCCATTAACGATATGTTGTTTAAGCACGTTGGTAGCCCAAATACGAAACTCGGTACCTCGCTTTGAGTTCACCCGATATCCAACAGAAATAATAGCATCTAAATTATAAAACTGTGTTTGGTAAGTTTTTCCATCTTCAGCAGTATGTGCAGATTTTGCACACACTGTTTTCTTGCATAACTCATTGGTTTTAAATACATTATTTAAGTGTTTGGCAATCACGCTGCGCTCTGTCACAAACAAAATTGCGAGCTGTTTCTGCGTTAACCAGATAGTGTCATTTTCCAATTTCACATCCAGGTTAATC
>JAGLXC010000365.1 GCA_023133095.1 Gammaproteobacteria bacterium
CTCTCTAATCTGGGAAGGACACAAAGCTAGCAAAGATATAGGCTATTGCCATTTAGAAAAATTACATAATTTGGAACAGTTGCCAGAAACAGGATTTTCAGTATGCTGCTTTCCCGTTAAAATCAATGCAGCTTCAGCTGGTTGGACCCGTGCTGTAGCTATAATCGAGGAGTAAAACACAATGAGTAAAAATTCTTTTATTGGAACCTGGAAATTAATTTCATGCGAACTAAAAACTAAAGCAGGGGATGTAACTTATCCATTTGGCATTAATCCAGCTGGTTATATTATGTATAACCCTGATGGCTATATGGCAGTTGCCATTATGAATGCTGACCGACCTAAATTTGCAATCGATGACCATTTTGGCGGAACTCTCGAAGAGAAGGGCCGTGCGTTTGAGACCTACTACTCCTATACAGGTAAATATGAGATCTTTGCAGCTGATAATAAAATCATTCACCACCCAGAGGTGAACACTAACCCTAATTTTGTTAATGTGCCGCAAGAGCGTTACTTTGAGTTTGTAGGCGATAACCAGCTAATTTTAGGCGCTTATGCGTCACAAGCTGACGGTGAAGAGCAATCCTCTCGCCTAGTTTGGCAACGCGCTTATTAAAGGTGTGGGGTCCGGCCTGACCCCATCTATTGGTATTTGTTCCATTAAAGTTGGCAAAGCTCCACTATGATCGATTTCTCCATGGTTAGCGATTACATAGTCTATTTTGTGTGGATCAATAACCAAGGATAAATCCTTCACAAATTGCTTAGCAAAAGGAAGCCAGACTGTATCAATTAGAGCTATTTTCTGATCTGCTACCAAGTACGAATTATAGGTTGAGCCACGGTTGGTGGAATATTCGTAACCATGGAAATTCCTAAGCTCCCAATCTCTTTTGCCAACCCAAGTTACGTTGTTAGTTATTCTTTCACTCATCATATACTCCCAATACATTGCTGCGCATTATTCTATTTCATCATGGTTAGTAACATTTTATAAGGGGTTTTTGCAAAAAGAGCATGCGGACTATTGGCTGGCATAATAATGCTTTCTGCTTTTTTAAATAGATTCTTCTCTCCGCGAATAGTTATTTCTGCCTCGCCATCTAAAATCTGTACTAAAGCATCAAACGGTGTTGTGTGCTCTGCAATACTCTGTCCTTTATCTAAAGCAAACAAGGTCAGAATAGTATGCTCACTTTTGTAGATAATCATGCTAACTACTGAGCCATTGGCATAGCTGACTAACTCTACTAATTTCAAAGGTGTATTTATATAATCTGTCATTATGTTATCCTCAATTTTTTTGTAACAAACATTGTTCATGTTATTATAAACAAGAAACAAATAAAAAAATATTAAATATTAGGGTTCTTCTAAAGAAACATATCGATAAAAAGTTGCTCTGGAAATTTTTAACATTTTGCATATTAAATTACTCATTCAGCCGCTCCATTATAAAAATCCTCACTTAATGCATATCCATCTGGATAAACAACCCAGTGGCAAGCCACGGGGTATTTAGAAGAGGCGCAATTGTACCATTTTAGGTCTGGAGTTGTTACGCGCTCCATGG
>JAGLXC010000366.1 GCA_023133095.1 Gammaproteobacteria bacterium
TAGCTGCTAATTGCAAAAATATAGTGGCATAGCCAAGACGCTCTTCTTGCAGAGCCTGCATTCCAATCTGAAAAGTGGCCTCTGCATCTCCTGTTTGCGCTAAATCCAGCAAATCTTTAGCAACTTCAAATTTGCAGCTTTTAGTATATAATGTATCCCAGATACAGTTTTTTGTGGTTTCCATTGTTTCCTTATTCCATTTATTTTTATCTACATGGTAATTTATAGACCATAAGGAAATTAAAAGAAACCCCGAAATTTACGCCGGAAAATACCGGCCGAAATTTGAGGTCGTAATTTAATGAATATTATCAAGGGGTTAGGCTTGTGCGAGAGGTATTTTTAGACGTATGAATGGCGAAAAAAATTTAAACAAAGCATGGATTGTCTGTTTGGCAGCAGGTTTATTCTTCTTATATGAATTCATCCAAATGGATTTTTTCAACTCTATTAACCAGGTGATAAGAACTAATTTTGCTTTAAACGCTACCCAAATTGGTTTTTTATCTATTCTTTATAATTTAGCTACAATATTAATGTTGATACCAGTAGGTTTGATTACTGATAGATTTTCTTTACGAAAAGTAATAACTATAGCGATGTCTGTTTCTGTTACCGGAACATTTATGCTTGCATTCTCAAGCTCGCTAGAAGCTGCAGAAATTAGCCGGATTGTTTCAGGAGCAGGCGGGGCATTTGCTTTTGTTTGCTGTGTAAAGCTTGCCACTCACTGGTTTCCTGCACAAAAAATGTCTTTTGTTACTGGCGTATTAGTTTCTTTTGCTATGCTTGGTGGCGTTATGGCGCAAACTCCAATTATATTGCTAACTCAGGTAATGCTATGGCGACATATGGTGCTAGTTCTTGCCTGTTGTGGAGTTGTAATCATATTTATTAATTTGTTAATAATTAGAGATTTTCCTGAACAAAAACACAATAACAAAAAGCAGGCAGGAAATGATAATCAATTATCTGTTTGTAAAAGTATTACAATGTCTTTGCGTAATGGTCAGAATTGGTTTTGTGGATTATATGTTTCACTTTTAAATTTGCCAGTGGTTTTACTGGGATCATTATGGGGGAATTTATATCTTGTGAGGGTGAATTATCTAACTTCTATACAGGCTGGCGATATAATTAGCGCTATGTTTTTAGGAATTATAGTAGGAGCGCCAAGCCTTGGATATCTTTCAGATAGAATTAAAAGGCGCAAGTTGCCAATGTTACTATGTGCTTTATTATCTGCACTAATAATTGTTTTAATAATCACGATGCATCAAAAAACACTATTTACATATATAGCGCTATTTTTTCTTTTAGGGTTTGTTTCCAGTGGTCAAACAATAGGATATCCTACTATTACTGAAAGCAATCCTCCTGCGTATAATGGAACAGCACTATCTTTAGGAGCATTAATAGTAATGTCTGGCTCTGTATTTAGGGTTGTTTTTGGAAAAATCCTAGATCTGCACTCAGGGCAATATGCAGGTTATCATGCTCATCTCTATTCTGCTGCTGATTTTCAGGTAGCAATTTTAATAATGCCAGTTGCTTTTGTTGTCGCATTTTTTGTTGCTTTATTTGTGAAAGAAACTTACTGCAGTGCGGTTAGCTAGTCA
>JAGLXC010000367.1 GCA_023133095.1 Gammaproteobacteria bacterium
CGACGCTCATGTTCCAGGTGCTCAAAAACATATGATAAAACGCGCAGTTGCGCTTAATAAACCAGTCATTACCGCAACCCAAATGTTAGAGACCATGATTCAAAACGTAGTGCCAACTCGCGCTGAGGTCTCTGATGTAGCTAACGCAGTCTTAGATGGCACCGACGCTGTAATGTTATCAGCTGAAAGCGCAACTGGTAACCATCCTGATTTAGTAGTTAAAACCATGGCTCGAATTTGTACTGCAACCGAGACTGATCCTCTAACCAAAACCTCAGGTTGTAGAGTTGAGTGCTTTTTTGATCAGGTGGATGAGGCGATCTCTATGGCGACCATGTATGCGGCTAACCATATGAAGGTTAAAGCAATTATTGCTCTAACAGAATCTGGCGACACCCCATTATGGATGTCAAGAATTCGCTCTGGCATTCCAATTTATGGCCTATCACGCCATCAAAATACCTTAGGCAAAATGGCCCTATATCGCGATGTGCAACCGCTCTACTTTGATGTTAATCAACACAAGAGCGAAGCCATCAAAAAGGCCGCTATTGCCGAATTGAAACAGCATGGCTGTGTTAAAGATGGTGACCTGGTTATCATTACCCGGGGGCCAAAACGCGGTCTGCATGGGGGCACTAATTCAATGACTATAGTCGAGGTTGGCAAATAACAACCCTTGTAAATTGTGCGGGCGCCCGCAAGGGGCGCCCCTACCCATAAAAAACATCAAAAACCTCCCCCGCCCAGTTAATGTTCCCTTAAGCATATTGTGCTATAATAGCTATATATCTTTATAAAAGAGGTGATAGATATGCCAACAAAATACAAAATTAGTCCTATTGCGTTACAGGCAGAAAAAACTGCTGAAGTTGCTGCAGCTGCTGATAAAGAATTTCAGCCGGAGAGAGCTGGTGTTGTTGCTAAACTGAGGGAATATGCTGAGACTGAGGCTGCAGCTGCTCCTTTAGGTCCAAAAGCTAGCTTAGAAGCTGCTGCAGTTGCCGCAGGAAAAACCTTTGCGGATGCTCATAAAGATGCTGTGCTAGCTGCATATAGCAACGCTGATCCTCAAAAAACATATATAGATAACATAAATGCCGTATTAACAAAATTTGATGCTGCTACTGCCGCCCTAAAAGCAAAGCCGCAGCCTATTGCAGCAGCAGACCAGGAAAAAATAGCAGCAATAACAGAATTCAAAAAACAATTTGAAGCACAAATGAAGGATTTTCTTCTACATGCTAACCATCTTCACCTGTTTATGGAAAATGACGATAAGGGCAAACTAGCGCGCCAAGCAATGGTAGATTTAGAAGCCTTAAGAAAAAAGGGAAAAGAGATTCGTGCCGACGCCCCTGAAGCCGACGCACAGATACAAGCAGATGAACCAAAAATAAAAACTCTTGACGATTTTCGCAAGCAAATAAACATTTTTGGCAAAAATGCATTAAAACAAGATCCTTCAACTGGAGAGATTGCATGTAATATTGCATGGGCTCCTTTTCGGAATAAAGCCGAACCAGCCGCTCTTATGGCTGCTATGGCAGCAAGTGATCCACGCACAGCCCCGGGACAAAAGATCAAAATTACCGGACCAATAACAAGGGATAAAGGATTCATGAAGCATTTGCTGCAAGGCTTACTAAGTCGTGGTTATAATCTTGATGATATACGTATTGAGAAATGGGAAAAAGCAGATTTAAAAAAACCAACACTACGAACTAGCCAGATGACATCAGCCAGAGAATACATTAAAGCAACGTGGCCAAGAGAAGGTTTGAATGAGGGAAAAATAAAGGAGTTGCAGGATGCTGGTGAGGCAAGCAGAGCAAAATCAGTAAGGGAAGCAAAAAAAGAAAACAAAGACAGTAAAGCCGGAGCACTGCTGGCTGGGTTAGACCCGGAAAAACTGGGAGAGAAATATGGAACAGATGGCACAGACAAAGCCCAAATGCTACATCTTTTAGCACAGCATGGCGGTGAAGCTGGCGCAAAAAAGGCGGCTGATTTATTCGCAACTGAAGCTGATCCCAAAACGGTATTTGATGGGTTTTTGAATAAAGTTAAGCCTGCTGCTGATCCTGACGAAGCTACTACTTTAGGAAATCTTAACCTTTCAGCGTTAACCACTGAACAACAAGACACAATTTCTGCATTGCTGGAAAACTTACCTTCAGAAAAATTAAAAGAATTATGTGCGGCTCCTGCTCCTGCTGAGAATGAGGCTGCAGCAGTCCCTGCTGCTCCCGATCCTACAAAAATCGCAAAAGTTGTCTTGCTAGCACCTAAAACAGCTAATGAATTAATCACTGATGATAATAAAGATGCTGTGAAAGAACCATTAAAGACGGAGTTACCCAAGCATCTAACA
>JAGLXC010000368.1 GCA_023133095.1 Gammaproteobacteria bacterium
ATAATGTATTAGCGGCTTAGGACGGTTATATTAAAATGATGCAATTATTGTTTATTGTGGTAGCTATAATTGGGGCAGGATATTTTTTATATGCTAAACGGGCGTTTGATTTTTTTTCAGTGGCCTTTTTTTCAGCAATTATTTATTTTATGCCTGGTTTTTTTGGGTATTTGCCTTTTCCAACTAATAATAGCCCCATTTTAGGGGCGACTTATTTTGTTATGATTTTCGTCTTATTTTTAACATTGTTGGGACGAGTGTTTTATAACGCAGTTATGTCCAGGCGAGTAATAAATAAAACTTTTGCTGGCGGTGACTTGTTGTTGTTTTTTCTTTTTTGCATCTCAGCTGTTTGTCTAATGATGACGTTTTTGACAGTAGGGACAGTTCTGTTTAGTGCGCATAAACTAAAAATAATGTCTTTGTTATCTCATTGGTGGGTTGTATGGGAAAATGCAATTATTATCGGTGGTGTTTTAGCTTTTGTGGAAAAAAAATGGAAATATTTCTGTTGCTTTTTAGCCTTTGTTGCTTTTGATGTATATGTAGGGTTTAGGTTTTCAGCAGCAATGTTGTTTATATCTATTGTAACATTGTGGTTATATAGTAAAGGAAGGCAAAGATTAATAATAAATAGTAGATGGGAGTTATTCTTGGTTTCATTAGGGGGGGCGTGTTTTTTTATATATAAGTTTCTTTATATTTTAGTGAAGCTTGGTGATTGGCAACAAATTTGGCAAAGCTTGGCCAAACTTAGCTTTTTTTCTAAAGTTTTTACACAGTCTGAACCTTTTACAACATTATCAATTTTAAATACTGTAATTCAGCGTAATTTTCATGCTGGTTTTGCTAGCTTAGCCGGAGTCTTGCATCTATTTTTATTGTTTGGGAATGATCTGAATCTCCATTCTGTTACGTTTAATAGTTTGTTTCAGCCTGTGATTTTCCCTTTGATCAAGTTTCAAATGGCGAATAATATATGGGCCGAGATGTGGTCTGCAGGAGGCTGGTTTTTATTAGTGTTATTTATTATTATTTTTGTTTTTGTAATATTTTGCTTTTCTTTTTTGTTGCAACTAAAAGATAAACGATCATTAGCTCTAACTGTGGCAATGGGGAGTTGCTGGTCATTTTATATTCATCGTAATAGCTTTTCGTATCAATTACAGTTAGAGAGAAGGATATTGTTGGTTTGGTTTGGCTGTCTTGTGGTTTCAATGTTAATTTGTAGTGCGCTTAAGAGGCCCCATATCACCCATTCAAGATATACAGAGAATAGGTGAGATTGGTGCGTATAGAGTATATAAGGCTAAGCTTTTTATCCCGGTTTGTAATTGGGTTGTTTCTCGGGGCGAGATAAAAAATGAGAGTTAATTCTGGTATATTAGTCAAGCATGTTTCTGCATATTTTATAGCTAGAGTTGCTCCAGCTAGTATTGCATTTGTTGCTTTATGTGTTTATACGCGGCTATTAAGCCCATCTGAATATGGGGTTTTTGCTTTAATATATTCTATAGCCAATTTGGCGATGTCGATAATATTCGGTAGTTTGGGGTTGAGTACTGCTAGATTTTGGCCAGGTGTTTCTAGTGAAAAAGAGAAGAAAGAATTTTTGTCGACATATTATTATTTGATATTGGTGTTGATGTTAACCACTCTTTTGTTTAGCTCTGTTTTTTTTATTTTTTTCCATATTAGCAGTAAATACGCTGTAATAATTTTATTAGGTGTTGGAGTTTTTATAGCACGTAGCTTATTTAGAGTTAATTTAGATTATTTGAGAGCTGAGCTTAACCCTTTTGTATATGGGCTAATGAATTTTAGTAAGGCATTATTGTCTTTACTAGTGAGTATATTATTGATTTATTTAATTCATGGGGTTAATGGGTTATTACTAGGTGTTATCGTTGGTAATCTTTTAACTTTGCTATTATTTAGAAAGAGTAATTCTCGATGGCGGCATGTTGATATTAGATTTTTTAATGTTGCTGCTTTAAAGCAAATACTAATTTATAGTTTACCTCTGTCTGTTGGGTTTGCTTTAGCATATATAGTGAATAGTTCTGATAGATGGTTAATCGCTGGTTTATTATCAGTAAAACAGGCTGGTTTTTATTCGGCTGCCAGCGCTTTACCCACGCAAAGTTTAGTAATTTTAATGGCTGTTGTTAATTTAGCTATATATCCGATAGTTGTTAGAGTCTATAAGGAGAAAGGTGAGGCGGCTGCAAAAGAACAGTTATCTAAGCAATTTTTGTTGTTTTTTGCTTTAGCTTTGCCTGCTTGTTGTGGATTTATAATTCTTAGGCATAATATAGTTTTTTTTGCACTAGGCGTACAATTTAGAGCGATAGCTTTAGGATTGATACCATGGCTTGTGATTGCTGCATTATTTAGTGGGATAAAGGCCTACTATACAGATGTGGGTTTTCAGCTTAGCAAGCATACTTTTAGTCAATTAATGGTGTCGTTGATAGTTGCTATTAGTAATGTTGCCTTAAATTTACTATTTATTCCTGTTTATGGAATAAAAGGTTCTGTGTTTGCTTCTGCAATATCTTATGCGCTTGGTTTGGTTTGTAGCATAGTTTATGGCCGTCGTTATTTTAAGCTTCCTTTTCCGGTTGGAAAATTATGGCGTATTATTGTACCAACATGCGTTATGAGTTTGTTTTTGTTTTATATGAGAAATTTGCACGGTGTATATTATCTGTTTTTGCAGGGTTTTTTAGGTATGTTTATCTATGCAATTGCTGGAGTTTTGATTAATAAAAAGTATGTTAGCGATATTGTTGGCATGCGGAATAAAGGGTGCGATTGAATGAGTAATAATCGAATGGCGTTTTTTTTGCCTTCTCTGGGCGGCGGTGGAGCGGAGAAGAGCACTGTGAAGCTGG
>JAGLXC010000369.1 GCA_023133095.1 Gammaproteobacteria bacterium
CATTTGTCGACATATTTTACTGCAATAATAGTAGTGAGCATCATGACTGTACCAACTGCTATAGTTCCCCATATCTCTTGTATTGGTGTAGTAAAGCCTGCTAGCTTAAAGATCATCGGCGCATAATAGAGCACAATATTGCATCCGGTCCATTGTTGCATCATTTGAGCGCTAATACCGAGAAACAAGACAGCACGAAAGCGAGGAATTGTAATAGCGCGCCAGCCTCTCTGTGAACGTTGGTCTCTCTTTATTCGTCTTTCAATTTCATGAAAAGCTATATCAGCCTGTTCAGAAGATAATATTTTATCTAAAACTGCTCTTGCTGCCGCGTATTGATTTTTCAACATTAGCCATCTGGGGCTGCGTGGTAACCAAAAAGCAAGAACCAACATGATAAAAGCTGGAATAGCTGGAATTCCTAACATCCAACGCCAGGCTCCGCTAGGGGTGAAAACCATATCTGAACAATAGGCAGCCAAAAGCCCGACTGCAATCATAAGTTGATAAAAGGCAATAATTCGGCCGCGAATATTTTGCGGTGCTATTTCAGCCAGATATAGTGGTGCGGTGTATGAGGCAATACCAATAGCCAGGCCTAAAAAGAGACGGATAATAATCAAAAATTCTGCTGAAGTAGCACAAGCTGATCCTAATGCTCCTATAGTAAATAAAATACTGGCTGTAATTAAAGCATTGCGTCGACCAAAATGACGGGAAATAATATTGCTTATTAATGTACCGCATACCGCACCAATTAAAACAGAGCTAACAACCAGGCCCTCCATTTCTGTAGATAGATGATACTCTTGTTGAATAAAGTGTATAGCGCCTGAAATAACGCCGGTATCAAAGCCAAATAATAGACCTGCAACTGCTGCGATAAAACCGATAAAGTAGGCATAAGCGTTGTTGTTATAACTGTTTTTCATATTAATTTTTATCCTTCCATAAGTATTGATTTACAATATTTTCGTAGAGCTCTTGGTGTCCAGACACAGGAGTTGGTTCAATAGCTTGTGTTACTATCTCATCAGTTAATGAGTCTAAAGAGTGGTGGCCGGTTAAGATTTCGTGACCTAATTTATCTTGCCAATTTTTATAACGGTTAGTAACTAGATCTTGTAGGTGATTTTCAGCTAGCATGTCAGCCGCAACTAATAGACTTTTTGCTAATACATCAATGCCGCCAATATGAGCATAAAAAAGATCTTCTAAATCGACGCTTTGCCGCCTTAGTTTAGCATCAAAGTTAAAGCCGCCAGTAGTAAAGCCATCATGTTGTAATATGTTATAGATAATGCAAGAGATCTCTTCAACACTATTGGGGAATTGATCAGTATCCCAGCCTAATTGCGGATCGCCACGATTGATATCAACACTGCCAAATATATCATTAGTAATAGCGTAGACAATTTCATGTTCAAAACTGTGTTTCGCTAAAGTAGCGTGATTGGCCTCGATGTTGATTTTAAATTCTTTTTCTAAGCCAGTTTTTTGTAAAAAAGCATATACATTTGCGCAATCAAAATCATATTGGTGCTTAGTAGGCTCACAAGGTTTTGGTTCAAGCAGTAATGTGCCTTTAAAACCAATTTTATGTTTGTGCTCTACAACTAAAT
>JAGLXC010000037.1 GCA_023133095.1 Gammaproteobacteria bacterium
AGCTAAAAACCAATGGTGCGAATGGGGTATACCACTCAATCTGCAACCCTACAGCGTAACGCAACTGACTCGCATCTACTGGATAACCTAAACTTTTATCATAAACATTACCAGCATCAACAAATATGGTTGGCCTAATGCTGTCTGTAGGACTAGGTATAACCAATCCAACACTGCCATACACCGAAACATTTCCACCGATAGAATCGCCGTTAGAATCCAATGGACCTAAGCTATCAGCGTCATAACCACGCACAGAGCCTATACCACCTGCAAAATAGTTCTCGAAAAATGGCAACTCGTGCATTTTACCATAACCATTTCCGTATCCCAAATAACCATGCAAATCCAGGACAAAATATTTGCTCATAGGTTGATAAAAGGTGGCATCATAATCGAGCTTATAATACTCCAAACTTCGCTTCATGATTGGCAACCCAAGCTCGCCATCTATCGACTGGGTAAAGCCCTTGCGCGGAAAGATAGCTCGATCTAAATTACTATATTGCCAGCCGGCATTAAGCTTAACATTATCAAAAATACGGCCATACTTATTTACAAAGTCATTCACCTCATCTGGTGAGCCAGAATAGGTACGGATCTCTGTATGCTCATAGCCATAACCAATGTTTATACGGTTAAGCTCTGAAACCGGAATTCCATAGTTGACATCAATTCCTGAGGTATCCATAGCATAGTCACTAACATCATCAATATCATAGGGCTTGGTCTGCTCATAAAAAATACTGGTATCAAGGCTAATATTGTTTTTAGTGTAATACGGATTTAAATAGTGAATGCTATACATGTCATCATAATCACTATTGTCAAACTGAACCCCTAAGGTCTTACCTGTTCCCAGGAAATTACGATCACTCACTGAAGCACCATAAATAAGGCCGTCTAAGTCTGAATATCCCAATTGCACACTGGCTGATGCTGATGACATCTCTTTTACATCGTACTGTAAATCCACCTGATTAGGCTGGCCTGGCACTGGCTTTAGCTGTGGATGCACATCTTTTAAATAGCCTAAATTAGACAGCCTACGCTTGGATTCATTAATACTGGAAAGATCAAACAGACCTCCTTCATCCTGACGCAGCTCCCGTCGCAATACTTTATCTTCTGTTTTGGTGTTTCCTGAAAAATTAATACGACGAAGGTAGATGCGTTTACCTGGCTTCACTTTAAAATCCACAAAAACTAAATGGTGCTGCTTATCTATTTTTGGATGCGGGCTTATATTTGCAAAAGCATAACCAAAATTGCCCAAATATTTATTAATAGTGCTGCTGGTATCAATTACCTTTTTCCGGGAAAACACCTCGCCTTTATGTACCTGCACTAACTTCTCTATCTCTTTCCGCTTATCTAATAAATTACCTGTCAATTTTACGCCACTCACATGATAGATTGGCCCTTCAACTACATGAACAACTATATAAACATGCTGTTTATCTGGCGTAATCGATACCTGGGTAGAGTCAATTTTGAACTCCAAATAACCTCTATCCATATAATAAGAGCGCAATTTTTCTAAATCACCATCCAATTTCTCTTTGGAGTATTGATCTGCATTAGTAATCCAGGTTAATAAGCTAGGGGAAGATAGCGAAAAATCTTTTAATAACTCTTTGTCACTAAACTTATGATTTCCAATAACTTTAATCTCTTTGATCTTTGCTATCGGACCTTCAGAGATAGTAATATTTACTGCTACACGATTCCGTGGCTCTTTGGTCTCGTTAGTAGATACCTCAACATTATAATGGCCTAAATTATAATATTGCTGCAGTAATGCTTGCCTTACCTCCTCTAACACAGAATGATCAAAGACCTCTCCTACTGCTATACCTTGATCTTTTAAGGCGGCCTTTAAATCTTTGGTCTTTATCTTTTTGTTGCCAGAAATGTTAAGAGCACCAATAGTTGGGCGCTCAACTACCTTAACTAATAGGTTATTGTTCTTACGATAGAGTGAAACATCACTAAAAAACCCTGTTTTATATAGGGTATTAATAATTTTAGTAGAGTCTGAATAGCTAAACCAATCACCAGATTTAAGTGGCATATAGCTCAAAAAAGTACCCAAACTTACGCGATGCAGCCCTTGTGCCTCTACTTTATTAACAGTAAAACCAGAAGCTGCCAACGCTTGCGCAGCAAATGCTATGAGTACTATTAGAACAAATAAATGTCGTTTGATATGGGACATACAATAATCTTTCTATCTATCTTATAAACAATAAGAGCCCCAAGGTAAACATTGGAACCGCTGCTGTCAAGCTATCAATTCGATCTAATACACCTCCATGGCCTGGAACCCAATAACCGCTATCTTTTACTCCGGCCTGACGCTTGACCATGCTTTCAAATAGATCACCTAATACTGCAGCTAATATCGTCACAATAACGATGACGGCCCCAAATAACCAATCATGCAAGCCAACCTTAGCCACAACAGCAAAAACAATAGCTACCACAACTGCAGCTAATATGCCGCCAGCTACTCCCTCAAGGGTTTTACCAGGACTGATTTGGGGTGCTAATTTATGTTTGCCAAAATAGCTGCCCACAAAATAGGCGCCACTATCAGCAGCCCAAACCAAACATAAAACTAACAGCACATATAGCGCCGACAATCTATGCAACCTATCAAAGGCCGCTAAACAAGGTACAAATACTAAAAAACTTATCGCGCAACTGCGCCAGCCGGTAAAAAGCTTTTTCGGCGTCGTGGAAAAACGTTTAGCCAAATAAATTGCCAGCAACCACCATACTAAGTTTACCCCTAACACAACTTTTATAGCTAAAAGCTGCGAGGCCGCAAACCCCCACCAGAGTAAACCAATATATAATATCCGTTGCCACAACTTATCTATTTTAGCAAGCGCTGCCCACTCCCAGGCAGCTAAACTCAAAAGAAGTGCAACAGCTAAGGAAAATGCGGCTGTTGACATATAAAAAATTCCCACAATAACTATGGGGATTAAAATGACAGCTGTAATTACTCTTTTTAACATAGCCTATATGCCTCCAAAACGCCGTTCCCGCTGCGCGTAAGCTTGCAACGCCAGCTCCAACTCTGCTTCATTAAAATCTGGCCACAATGCATCAGTAAAATATAATTCAGTGTAGGCCAGCTGCCATAACATAAAGTTACTCAAACGCCGTTCACCGCTGGTTCTAATCAACAGGTCAGGTTCTGGTAAATCATGCAAGCACAATAGCGCTTGAAAGGCTTCCTCTGTAATTGCATTAGCAGGTAACATATCTGCTGCAACATTTTGCGCCAGTCTGGCTGCGGCCTGAAAAATATCCCAACGCCCACTATAGTTCAATGCGATATTTAGCTGTAACCCACTATTAGCATGGGTTAACTCCTCCACCTTGACAATCTGATTCCGCAATTTTTTCTGCAATCTACCACGCTCACCAATAATCCGTAAGCGAATGTTGTTTTTTACCAGCTCTGCAGCATCATTCTCTAATCCTTTTAAAAACCGCTCCATTAGATAATTTACCTCAACAGAGGGCCGCTGCCAATTTTCGCTACTAAAAGCAAATAGAGTAAGGGCCGCGATATTGCGTTTACGACAGGCATCAATGATCTCTTTGGCTACTTCACCACCAGCTTTATGTCCAGCCATACGTAGCTTGTTCCGTTTAGCAGCCCAGCGCCCATTACCATCCATAATAATGGCAATATGCTTGGGTAAGTTAGTCATGCATTAATTCTTGTTCTTTCTCTGCTGAAAGCTTATCTATTTCAGCAACATAATGGTCAGTAAGCTTTTGCATTTTTTCTTCAGCATTGTGTGCATCATCTTCACCAACCTCTTTCGCTTTTAATAACTCTTTAAAATCGCTATTAGCATCACGCCTGATATTGCGTACTGCAACCCGACCGTTTTCCGCCTCGCCTTTTAGCGCTCGGACTAAATCTTTACGGCGCTCTTCTGTTAACGGTGGCAATGGCACATGGATAACTGTCCCTGCAGTTCTAGGGTTAAGACCTAAATCAGCATTCATAATAGCCTTTTCAATCGGTTGCACCATGTTTTTTTCCCATGGAGTTATTGATAAAGTACGAGAATCACTAATAGCAACATTAGCTACCTGACTAAGCGGGGTAGAATTACCATAATAATCGATCTTAATGTGCTCTAACAAACTAGGATGAGCACGACCAGTACGTAATTTTTTAGTTTCGTTGCGAAAAGCTTCTACCGCTTTGGCCATACGGCTCTCAGCGTCTTTGCTAATATCATTAAGCATAATTTAATCTCCCACAGTAACTTGAGTTAGTCATTGTCTCTACGTCACAGTTTAACATAGGAGATATTTTTTATGAAATATTATCTTGGTATTGATGTTAAATGAAGCTCTCCGATCTCATGGTCGGAGTATCTCTGTCTACGGCGAAATCCGCCGTAGCAATCCTCCGTCGCTCCCTTCGGGAGCTATGGAGGACCACCTGTCGCATTCATCCCTGGGCTTACGCCCGAGGTATTCTGCGAAGGCGGATAAAACCAGGCTAGATATTAATTGAACAAGGACAATTAAGGAATTATTGCAACAAGCCAAATGGAATCAACAACATATTAAAACTAGCTATGGCCTTTAAAGGCAAAGAGGTTTGCGTTATACAGGAAGGTTAAGAATTATCAACCTGGGAATCTTTAGTCACAAGGGTTCCCTCATCTTCACCCAACACAATTCTAAGCAAGGCTCCTTTCTTGTGTAAATTAAAAACTCTTAAAATCATATTGTAATCACGACATTGTGAAAATGCGGCTAAATCCATAACTGCTAACTCTTTGCTCAGCACCTCTTTATATGTAAGACTGCTATAACGCTTAGCCTTAGGGTCCAGCGCCGGATCAGCTGTATAAATTCCATCAACATTGGTCGCTTTCAACAAAATATCAGCCTCTATTTCAATACCGCGTAGACTTAAAGCAGAATCAGTAGTTACTAATGGGTTGCCGGTGCCAGCAGCAAAGATTACCACATTCCCAGATGCTAATTTGTGAATTGCACGCCGCCTGTCATAATGCTCTACAATGCCACTCATAGGAATAGCTGACATGATTAAAGCAGAAATATCATGACGCTCAAAAATATCGCGCATTGCTAATGCATTGATAATAGTAGCAACAGTGCCCATATTATCGCCGGTAATCCGATCTAAACCCGCAGAAAATAGCGCCTTACCACGAAAAAAATTGCCCCCGCCAATAACCACTCCAACTTCGACGCCTAAACTTAAAACCGCGGCTATCTCTTTAGATATATATTCAATAACAGTTGGATCAATGCCAAATTTACTTTTCCCCATCAAAGCTTCGCCGCTTAGTTTCAGCAAAATTCTTTTGTAAACTGCTTGTTTGTTATTATTCATAATTGCTCTTTAAGCAGGCGACCGCAAGGGTCGCCCCTACTATATAATTATTTTCCGCTTACCTGTGCTTGCACTTCAGTCGCAAAGTCAGTTATCTCTTTTTCTATACCTTCACCGACTTCAAAACGGATAAAATCTACCACTTTATTCTTCTGCTGCGCCAACAGTTCTCCAACTGTAATAGATGAATCCTTTACAAAGGGTTGACCAACCAGGCTAATCTCATTAATAAACTTCTGGATTCGGCCTGCCACCATTTTCTCTAAAATTTCTGCAGGTTTCCCACTAGTTGCAGCTTGTGCTAAATAGATTTCCTTCTCTTTATCAATAACAGCTGCAGCTAAAAATTCTGGCGCTACTACTTCAGGTTTGCTAGCTGCTATATGCATAGCAATATCTTTACCCAGAGCTAGATCACCAGCCCCTTCTAATGCCACTAATACCCCAATACGGTTACTATGACAGTAAGCTCCAACCAAACCTTCTGATTGCTTTAATAAAGCAACCCGACGAATCTGAATATTCTCGCCAATTTTTGCCACTAAGGCTTCATGAGCTTGTGCGACAGCTATGGACGAACCTCTTTTGATCGGCATAGCTAAAAGTGCGGGAACATCAACTGCTTGCTGCTCTAATCCGCAAGTCACAACCTGCTCAACAAAGGCTAAAAAGCTAGCATCACGCGCGGCAAAATCAGTCTCAGTATTGATCTCTACCATAAACGCGTATTCATTGTCAGCTGCAACTTTAATTGCAACTACACCTTCAGCCGCAACACGTCCGGCTTTTTTTGTAGCTTTAGCTTGACCAGCCTTGCGCATAGCAGCAATAGCGGATTCCATATCACCTTGCGCCTCAACCAGAGCCTTTTTGCACTCCATCATGCCAGAGCCTGTACGCTCGCGTAACTCTTTTACCTGGGCAGCAGTAATATTACTCATCAGCTACCTCCTCTTTTTTAACCACCTGAGTTACCTTAACTGTTTTTGTTGCAGGCTTCTCTTTGCTCTCTACTGTTTCAACAACAGGAGCAGGTGCAGGTGCTACCTCTTTTTTCGTTACAGTTACCTTTTTCTGTACTGTAGTAACTTTTTTCTTATTAGCCTCTGCTTTAGCAGCATCTTGCTTTGCCTTAGCTTGCTCTTTTTCTTGATTAGCCTCTAACAAAGTAGCACGCGCCTCAATAATAGCATCAGCCACATGCTTAACATAAAACTTAATAGCTCGAACTGCATCATCATTCCCAGGAATAACATAATCAATATTATCAGGGTCATTATTAGTATCAACTACTCCAATCACAGGAATACTTAACTTTCTCGCCTCATTGACTGCAATCTCTTCATTGCCAACATCAATTACAAAAATAACATCGGGCAAACCACCCATGTTTTTAATACCACCCAGAGCTCGATCTAACTTTGTTAGCTCTCGCATCAAAGTCAAAGCCTCTTTTTTAGTAAAACCAGCAAACTTCTGACTATCACGCATGGCCTCAAGCTCTTTTAAGCGCTTAATAGATTGTCTAACAGTCTTGTAATTAGTTAACATGCCACCAAGCCAACGATGATCAACATAAGGCATACCACAGCGAGTAGCCTCTTCGCTAATAATATTTTGCGCTGACCGTTTAGTGCCCACAAACAGGATTTTGCCCCTTTTAGCAGCTACACTACCAATAAAGTTCACTGCATCTCGATACAGCGGCATGGTCTTTTCTAGATTAATGATATGAATTTTATGGCGCGCACCAAAAATATAGGGCGCCATTTTAGGATTCCAGACGCGGGTCCGATGGCCAAAGTGCACACCAGCTTCCAACATCTCACGCATAGTAAATTTTGTCATAATAGTCTCCTCGGGTTAAACCTCCACCTATCCCACGGTACCATTTAATGCTTAAAGCACCAAACACCCAGTACTGTGTGTCGATAGATGTGCGAATTTTGCTATATAGCGAATACTTTATATCATATCTGGCTCCAAATAACAACGGTGATAAAATTTGACAATAACAACGCTGCCTGACATAGTTTACCCAGATTCAGGGTACAAACAATATAAGCTGCTAATGCATACAGAAATCAAAACCCCAGAAGAAATTACAAAAATATGCACTGCGAGCAAACTAGCTGCAGATGTGCTAATAATGATCGAACCTTACGTTCAGGCTGGTGTTACCACAGGTGAATTAGATCAAATCTGTCATGACTATATCGTTAATGAGCAGCAGGCGATTCCTGCTTGCCTAAATTATCGTGGCTTTCCCAAATCTATCTGCACCTCGATAAATCATGTAATCTGCCACGGCATCCCAGGCGACAAAAAACTAAAAGATGGTGACATTATCAATATTGATGTGACCGTAATAAAAGACGGTTTTTTTGGGGATACCAGTAAAATGTTTATGGTTGGTAAGCCATCAATAATGGCTAAACGCTTAGTACAAGTTACACAAGAGTGTCTCTATATCGGCATCAATGAAGTAAAGCCAGGAGAGCATCTTAGTAATATTGGTGCAGCTATTCAAAAACATGCAGAAAAACACTTTTTTTCCGTAGTACGCGAATACTGCGGTCATGGAATAGGCCAGCGCTTTCATGAAAGCTTACAAGTTTTGCACTATGGTAAAGCTGGCACTGGCCCAATCTTAAAACCAGGCATGACATTTACCATAGAGCCGATGATTAATGCTGGCAAACGCCAAATCAAAACTTTACCCGACGGCTGGACTGTAGTTACCAAAGATCATAAATTATCGGCCCAATGGGAACATACAATCTTAGTCACTCCTGATGGGCATGAGGTGTTAACCAAAAGGCCAGAAGAAGATACTCTTTAGACATATACTCAAAGCGATTGGATTTTAGGCAAGGCGTCAAGCTCATGAACAACCGGAGTTTATATATAATAAATGAGGATTGTGAATAAGCGCAGACAACACAGCATAAAATTCAATAGCGAAGAGTATAAGCGGGAAGCTTTATAATCCGAGGGGAGTATTAATGAGACACTATGAAATAGTCTTTATGGTTCATCCGAGCCAAAGTGAACAGGTTTCCTCCATGACCAAACGCTATAAGGACATGATTGAGAATGGTGGTGGAAAGATCCATCGTTTAGAAGATTGGGGACGTAGACAACTAGCATATCCTATTAACAAGATTCATAAGGCACATTATGTGTTGATGAATATTGAATGTGATGGCAATATCTTACAGGAACTTACTAACTCATTTAAATTTAATGATGCAGTTATTCGTGAGTTGGTGTTGCATAAAGATAGAGCGATTACTGAGCCTTCGCCTATGGCTACCTCTAATAAAGAGAGTCAGCCAAGAGAAGAAGTTTTCAAAGAGCCTGCTCCTACAAAGGCGCAGGAGATTGTTGCAGAGCCTGAGGCAGTGGTTGATGCTGTTGCTGTCACAGAGCCAGAGGCAGAGTCACAATCAGAGACTGATCAGTAATCGTAATAGATAGAGAGGAGAAAAGTTATGTTTCGTTCTTATCGTTTTAAAAAGTTTCCAGCTATGACAGATGAAAATGTCAGTAAGCTTAACTATATGAATCCAGATTTTTTGAAGATGTTTCTTATGGAATCAGGGCGGATTATTCCAACTCGGGTATCCAAAGTGCCACAAAAACATCAACGTAAGCTAACCCGGGCAATTAAGCTAGCAAGATATTTAGCTTTGTTACCATATACAGATTAATATTGAGAGGTATCAGTGATGGAAGTTATTTTATTAGAAAAGGTCCATAATCTTGGTGATCTTGGTGCTAAGGTTAAAGTAAAACCAGGTTATGCCCGTAATTTTTTATTGCCAAAAGGTAAAGCTGCACCTGCCACAGCAGACAATCTTGCCAAATTTGAGCAGATGCGTGCAGATTTAGAGAAAAAGGCAGCTGGATTATTGACAGCAGCCAAAGCTAGAGCTGAAATATTAGCAAAATTAGTGATAAATGTACCAATGCGAGCTAGTGATGAGGGTAAGCTGTTTGGTTCAGTGGGACCACGCGAAATTGTAATAGCAATTACTGCTTTAGGCCATGAGGTTGATAAAGGCGAGGTGATTTTACCTGAAGGCCCAATTCATGCATTAGGTGAGGTTGAGATCAATTTGCACTTACACAGCGATGTTAATGTACCAGTTAAGGTTTCTGTAGTAGCTGCATAATTAAAACAATTATGATATGTCAGATGCAGAATTAGATAAACTTAAAATACCGCCACACTCGGTCGAAGCTGAGCAGTCGATATTGGGCGGGTTAATGTTGGATAATTCTGCCTGGGATCGTATTGCCGATCGTCTTGTTGAGGCTGATTTTTATCGTACTGAGCATAAATTAATTTTTCGAGTTATGTTTGGGCTCAGTAAACGGAATCAGCCTTTTGATGTTATTACCCTATCTGAATCTTTAAAAGCTCTGAAAGAGTTAGACAATGCTGGTGGCGATGTTTATCTGTTTGAATTGGCTAAAAATACGCCAACGGTTGCAAATGTTGAAGCTTATGCCGATATAGTGCGCGAGCGTTCTATCTTAAGGCAGTTATTGACAGCAACCAATACAATCGCATCGAATGCCTTTAATCCATTAGGGCAAAGTAGTAAAGAGATCTTAAATAGCGCGGAAAGCACCATATTCAAGATTGCTGAACAACAGACCAGAGGTTCAGGTCCGGTTGATATTAGCGCCCTATTAGCAACAGCAACTGAGCGGATTGACACCTTATACCATTCTGACCAGGATATTACTGGGTTAGCTACTGGTTTTAAAGAACTAGATGATATTACTTCAGGCTTGCAAGATGGCGATTTAGTAATTGTAGCAGGCCGCCCCTCCATGGGTAAAACAACCTTTGCTATGAATGTTGCTGAGCATGCAGCTATCCAAGAGAAAAAGCCAGTGTTGGTGTTTAGTATGGAGATGCCAGGTGAATCATTAGCTATGCGAATTATGTCATCGCATGGACGTATTGATCAGCATCGAATTAGAACTGGCAAATTAGAGGATGAAGATTGGCCGCGTTTGACTTCAGCAGTGAGCGTGTTGTCAGAGACAACTATGTTTATTGATGATACACCAGCTATGAATCCGGCTGAGCTTTGTTCCAGAGCCCGCAGAGTAGCAAGAGCTCATGGGCAGTTGGGATTGATTGTTATTGACTATATGCAGTTGATGCAGATCGCCGGTTTTCGGGAGAATCGTACTGCTGAACTTACTGAAATTTCGCGTTCTTTGAAGGGGTTAGCAAAGGAGCTTAAAGTTCCGGTTGTAGCTCTATCACAGTTAAATCGTAG
>JAGLXC010000370.1 GCA_023133095.1 Gammaproteobacteria bacterium
GAGATTATTGGCTCAGGCCCAAATCGCAAATGCGATACTGTGCGTGAACCAGACTTTTTAGAATCATAAACAAAGTAACCTTGAGCATTAAGATCGGTTCCTTCTCCTATGATTTTTATGGAATTTTTATTAGCTCCAACTGTGCCGTCAGATCCCAAACCATGAAATATTGCCCGCACTACTTTGTCTGATTCAGTAATAAAATTCGCATCATATTCCAAGCTGGTATTTGCAACATCATCATGAATACCAATAGTAAATTGGTTTTTTGGCTTAGCTTTATTCAGCTCATCAAAGACAGCCTTTACCATAGCTGGCGTAAACTCTTTCGATGACAACCCGTAACGTCCGCCAACAAGATAAGGAAATCCACTAGTTGGCAGCTCTTTATTTAAAAATGCGTAATTAATCACTGTTGCCACATCTTGATAAAGTGGCTCTCCTACTGATCCTGGCTCTTTAGTACGATCCAACACAGCAATAGACTTTACTGTGGTAGGTAAGGCTGCTAAAAACTCTGCTGCAGGAAAAGGTCGATACAGATGGATTTGGAGGCAACCTAACTTTTCGCCCTTAGCAGCTAAAACATTTATTGCTTCTCGCACAGACTGGGTCCCAGAACCCATAATAACAATTACTTTAGTCGCCTCTGGATGGCCAAAATAGTCTACTAAACTATAGCTTCTACCGGTTAATTCGGCAAATTTCTGCATACATTTGCTAACGATTTTAGGGGTTTCAGTATAAAAGGGATTAACTGTTTCGCGGCCCTGAAAATAGACATCAGGATTTTGCGCGGTGCCACGAATAACCGGATGATCAGGGGTAAGCGCACGCTCGCGATGTGCTTGCACCAACTTATCATCAATCATGGCTCGAATTTGCGCATCAGATAGCTCTTCAATTTTGTTTATCTCATGGCTGGTACGAAAACCATCAAAAAAGTGCATAAATGGCACCCTGGCCTCTAACGTAGCCGCATGCGCAATTAATGCCATATCATGCGCTTCCTGAACACTGGCAGAACAGAGCATTGCGAAACCAGTACTACGTGCTGCCATTACGTCAGAGTGGTCCCCAAAAATAGATAATCCCTGACAAGCAAGCGAACGCGCAGCCACATGTATTACGGCTGGAGTTAATTCGCCAGCAATTTTATACATGTTTGGTAACATTAACAGCAACCCTTGTGATGCTGTAAAAGTTGTAGCTAAAGCACCAGTTTGTAACGCGCCATGCAAAGCACCAGCAGCTCCGCCTTCACTTTGCATCTCAACTACAGTAGGCACCTGACCCCAAATATTCTTTTTCCCTTCAGCGACCCACTGGTCTGCAAATTCACCCATAGGTGATGAAGGAGTAATAGGATAGATTACACTCGCTTCGGTAACTTTATAAGCAACGCGCGAGGTAGCTTCGTTTCCATCCATTGTATGCATAATTTTACTCATAGTTTCACTCATATTTTTACTCCCAGGATATATATTGTAATAATTTCATTAATCAGCTGTCATTTTTATAGCT
>JAGLXC010000371.1 GCA_023133095.1 Gammaproteobacteria bacterium
TCCAGATTCTGATGAAATACTAAATGATTTACCAGAATAAGTAGCTGTTGAAATATCATAAGCAATTGATAGATCATATTGATAAACATTATCGCCAGAGCTGCCAACCATGTACATAGATAGCCCATCTATCTTTAAAGCAATACCTGTTGGGCTTGTATCTTCTGGATTTACATATATAGACTTATTGCTATATGATGCTTGCGATAAATTCCACGGAGATGCGCTTGCTGTACAAGGAAAAACAGAAAAAGTATTAGCACAGGCGTCAACAACTAACCCGCACATAGTGACAGGCTCACGGCCTAGCTTTACTTTCTCAGTATCGTAGCTCACTTAGTACCCTCAAATTTAAGCGAGAAATTCATATAAAGAGGGCTGCTATAACTTGGTTTTGTGACTTGCCCATCTGCCCATGCAAACATGATTTCATCTGTGTAAGTTACAGTGTCCCATTGCATAACAACTACAGCAGGGGTTTGCACATGCTCTATAAACGGCTCCCAATTAGTACGAACCCATGCAGGGTCTATATTTGTGAAATTAATATTTCCATCAATACCTTGCCTTAATTGACTGCCACCAATAAATGCGCCTAACTCAGATTGTGCTGTTTTAGTGTCTATCTTTGGCGCTAATGTAGGCACAGCAAAGCCGACCTCTGCGCCATGAGGCATTGCCAAAGTGTCGCCAAGCAAAACACCACCAATCACAGGCAATGTAGTAGCTGAGTTAATCAGAACGCGCCAATATTTATGACTGGAGCTAGTAAACGACTTATAAATCGTATTGTTATCAGATGGAGATACTGCTGTAAATGAATCAAAATAGCTTATATCATCATCTGAATATTGCAATTTATAGCTTGAGCTATGATCAGATAGGTCATGCCACATAATAGCTACATAATCGACTGACTGAGCAGAGGCAAAAGAAGCCTTTATCCAGCTATCACCTGTTGCTGTAGGCTTCCACCAATCAAAACCAAACCCATCATAAGCGTTCTCTTTCTCAAAGCCTGTGCCCTCTGTAGAGGCTGTCACAGTAACGCCTGTGGTCGTTAATAAGTTCTTATATCCAATATGAAAAGCCATTACGCTAATACCAACCTTGTGTCACTGCCCATATCTTCTAGAGTCGATTCCATATCAGTAATAAACTTTCTCATTGCATCAGAATTTGCACTCTCACCCTCCACAGCTACTACAAGTTCGTGCTTAACCGGCGCAACCACTTCCGTTGGCAGAGGCTCAAGGCCTAGAGAACCAGTTACAGGAGCGCCACCTGTTGTGCTAGTAGCCGCTGTTGCACCACCACCCCCGCCACCACCGAATGAAGAACTTTTAATTTTAGCAAGGTTTGCCGCCTGAGCTAGTCCAGCAGTTGCAGCATAAGCCGCGCCTAATGGTGGGCCACCTATCTTAGATCCGGCGGCATAAGCACTCATCACCGAATCCTTTAGACTTAATAGGCCGCTTGCAATAGCTGCAACCTTGCCGATGTTAAACATCTTCTTAGACCCTGAATTCATTAGCGAGGTTAAGTTGTTCATCATTCCATTAACTATCGCACTGCGCCCAGCCGCCTCTGCTTCTGCAATTGCTAATCGTTGATCTGCTGCATCTTGCTCAGCCTGGGTCAGCAAAGCCTCTCTAAGCATCTTGTCATCAAATGCTTGCTGCTCAATAGCGGCTTTGGCTTCTTCCTGCTCCATCATGGCTTGTAAAACTAAAGCATCTGCAAGCAATTGCGCTTCTGCATCTGATTGAGCCGCTAAAGTTATGCCTTCTGCTGAGGATACTTGATCACCTTCGCCCCCTAAACCGCCTGTTGCGGTAGCTTCTTGAGCCTCATTAAGCATAGCTAATTCAGCTTTGTATTTATCTAGAGCCTGTTCTAAAACTTCTCTATATCGAGGGTCATCAGCTCTTACTAATTCTGCCTCTGCTTTGGATATCTTTCCTATTAATTTCTCTGCAATCTCAGCATTTGTTATGACTTCATGCCCCATTGCCGCCGCAAACATCTTGCCAAGACTTGTGCCGAAATCATTTAAAGCTACAACGCCTTTCACTAATCCAGATGTTAACGATATTATTCCAGA